>JALYZL010000224.1 GCA_030948875.1 Actinomycetota bacterium | reverse complement strand
AGCGGCGAGTGGTCCCCGGCGTTTGCCCTGTCCGAGCCGGAGGCCGGCTCGGATCCGGGCGGGATGCTCACGCGCGCCGTGTGCGAGGGCGACGAATGGGTGATCGACGGCTCCAAGAACTGGATCACCAATCTCGGTATCGCCGACTTCTACGTCGTCTTCGCGGTCACCGACCGGGAGGCCGGCCACTCACGCGGGATCACCGCCTTCGTGGTCGAAGCCGATCGTCCCGGGTTCAGCGTCGGTAAGCTCGAGCACAAGCTCGGGATCCGCGGCTCGCCGACCGGCCAGCCGATCTTCGATGACGTCCGGGTGCCCGTCCAGAACGTCATCGGCCCGGTCAACGACGGCTTCAAGGTCGCGATGGCGACGCTCGACCGCTCCCGCCTCGGGGTCGCGGCCCAAGCGCTCGGGATTGCCCAGGGAGCGACCGACTACGCGGCGGCCTACGCACGTGAGCGGCGGCAGTTCGGCCAGCCCATCAACACCTTCCAGGCGATCCAGTTCAAGCTCGCGGACATGGAGACCCAGTGCGCCGCGAGCCGCGCGCTCCTCTACCAGGCGTGCGCCAAGGTGGACCGCGGGGACGCCGACCTCGGCAAGTTCTCGGCAATGGCGAAGCTCTTCTGCTCCGACGTCGCGATGCGGGCCACGGTCGAGGCGGTCCAGGTGCTCGGCGGGTACGGCTACGTCAAGGACTACCCGGTCGAGCGGATGCTGCGCGACGCCAAGATCACCCAGATCTACGAGGGGACGAACGAGATCCAGCGCCTCGTCATCGCCCGCACCATGAGGTAGGCGGATGTCCGGGCCCCCGACGATCCTCCGGCGCGTGCTCTTCTCGGCGCTCGTGGCGCTCGTGATCGGGCTCGGCGCGATCAGCCTGATCTCCGGGTTCAGCTCGTACTTCGTGGTCCGCATCCTCCAGGTGCTGGCGGTGTTCGCCGCGGGCGCGGCGGTCGTCGGCGGCGCTGCCGTGTTCGTGATGATCCGCCTCGCCGGGTGGCGCGATCCCGTGTCCGAGGAGGAGTTCGACCGGATCGTCGAGCGGGCCGAGCGGCTGGCGGCCGAGGGCTCTTGGGGCGTGGGGGAAGACGAGCTCCCCTCCTCGGCCGCGGACGACGAGGAGGATCTCTTCGATCCCTACGACGAAGTCGACTTCAGGGCGCTCGTCCGAGCAGCGGTCGACGACCTGCCCCTCGAGTTCCACCGCGCACTCGAACACGTCGCCGTGGTCGTGTCCGACGGGGGCCGCAAGCGCCGCGCGTACGGGCTCTACGAGGGCGACACCGTGGCCCGCGACTACTTCCACGACCGGATCGTGATCTTTCACGACACGCTCCTGCGCGACTTCGGCCACGACCCCGCGCTGCTGCGCGCGCAGGTGACCCGGACCGTCCGCCACGAGCTCGCGCACCACCTGGGGTGGGACGAGAACGGCGTGCGGGGGCTGGGGCTCTGATGCCCGAGGCGGTGGCAAGCTGACGCGGCTACTTCGGCGGCATCCGCAGCGCCCCGTCGAGCCGGATCACCTCGCCGTTGAGCATCTCGTTCTCGACGATGTGCACCGCGAGTGCGGCGAACTCCGACGCCCGACCGAGGCGGGAGGGGAAGGGCACCGCGGCCCCAAGCGCCTCCCGCGTCTGCTCGGGCAGCCCGGCGAGCATGGGAGTGTCAAAGATTCCCGGCGCGATGGCACAGACTCGGATGCCCGCGCTCGCGAGGTCGCGGGCGGCGGGTAGGGTCATGCCGACGACGGCGCCCTTTGACGCCGAGTAGGCGACCTGGCCGATCTGCCCCTCGTAGGCGGCCACCGAGGCGGTGTTGATGCACACCCCGCGCTCACCGGACTCGGCGGGCTCGTTGCCGAGCATGGCCGCGGCGGCGAAGCGCAGGACGTTGAAGGAGCCGATCAGGTTGACGCCGATCACCTGCTCGAAGGGCTCGAGGGCATGAGGACCCTTAGTCCTCGCGACCCTCTCGCCCCACTCGATCCCGGCGCAGCACACCGAGATCCTAAGGCCCTCGGGCTGCGCCGCGGCGAGCTCTACCGCCGCCTCGACACTGGCGCCGTCGCGAACGTCGACCCGCACGAAGAGCGCGCGCTCGCCGAGCTCGTCGGCCACACTCTGTCCGCTCTCCTCGTTGACGTCGGCGATGACCACGCGCGCCCCCCCGGCGTGCAGGCGGCGGGCGGTCGCCTCGCCGAGCCCGGACGCGCCGCCCACCACGAGGGCTCCAGTGCCCCGGATGTCCATCGATGAACCCTAACCGGCGTCCGGCGCTCGCGACGCCAGCGACAGCGCGTAGTGCTCGTGCTCGTCGGTAAACCAGCGGTCGAGCACGAGCCCCGCGGCGAGATAGTCGGCCTCGATCCTCGTGCGCGTGAACTTGGCGCTGATCTCGGTGCGGAGCTCCTCGCCGGCCGCGAACTCGACCCGCAGGCCCAGGGCGCCGATGAGCACGCTGCACGGCCGCCGAGCGCGCAGGCGCATCTCGACCCACTCGTGACGGCGGTCGAAGAAGGAGATGTGGTCGAACTGCTCGGGCGTGAAGTCGGCGTCGAGCTCACGATTGATCACGTGCAGGAGATTGCGGTTGAACTCGGCCGTGACGCCCTCGGCGTCGTCGTAGGCGGCCTCGATCACCGCCGGGTCCTTGACCAGGTCGGTCCCCAGCAGGAGCCGGTCCTCGGGACCGAGGATGGCTCCCACGGCACGAAGGAGCCGGCGCCGGGTCCCCGGCGGGAAGTTGCCGATCGTGCCGCCGAGCAGGGCGACGATCCGCGGCACGCCGTCGATCGCGGGGGGGACGCGATCGAGGTGACGCTCGAAGTCTCCGATCACGCCGTGGACGCGGAGGTCGGGGTATTCATCGACGAGCTGCGCGGCAGCCTCGCGCACGACGACCTCGGAGACGTCGAGCGGGACATAGCGCCGCAGCGTCCCGGCGTCCGCCATCGCGTCGAGCAGGATCCGCGCCTTGTCGGCCGCGCCCGAGCCGAGCTCGACGAGCTCGCCGGCGCCGGTCGCCCTTACGATCTCGGCCGCGCGCGACTCGAGGATCGATCGCTCGCTGCGCGTCGGGTAGTACTCCGGCTGCTCGCAGATCCGCTCGAACAGCTCCGATCCGCGCGCGTCATAGAAGTGCTTGGGTGGAAGCTCCTTGAACGGTCGCGTGAGGCCGTCGAGCACGTCGTTGGCCAGGCTGCGCTCCTCGGCCTCCGAGAGCCACGACTCGATCAAGATTGCATCGGTTTCGAGCATTGACTTCATAGGTCCCTCGCGATCCTTAGTCCGGCGAAGATTTGACGGCGCTCTGGTAGGTCCCAATTGCGGAACGTCGGCGTGCTGACCCGCCCGCGGGTGGCCCACGACCCCCCGCGCAGCACGCGGTGTCCATGGGCGAAGAAGACCTCGGAGTACTCGCGGTAGGGGTGAGGGGCGAACCCCGGATAGCCGTCGAACACGCTCGACGTCCATTCCCACACGTCCCCGATCATGGCCAGGCAGCCGTACGGCGACGCGCCGGCGGGGTGGGCATCGGCCGGCGCCGGGCCAGGGTAGACCAGATCGACGTTCGCGTGCACGCCGGGCTCGGGAGGATGCTCGCCCCACGGGTAGGTACGGGCCATCTGCATCTCCTGGTCCCAGGTCGCTGCCTTTTCCCACTCGAACTCGGTGGGGAGGCGGGCGCCGTGGGCTCGGGCGAAGGCGTCGGCCTCGAACCAGGAGAGGTGGACGACGGGGCGGTGCGGGTCGAGCGGCTCGAGCTGTCCCAAGCGCCACTCGGCGGCGAGGTCCGCCGTCCAGCCATCCGGGTGCGTGATGTCGTACTCCTCCTTCCAGGACCAGCCCTCATCCGACCACCACTCGCGCCGCTCGTAGCCGCCTCCTTCGACGAAGTTCAGGTAGCTGGCATTGGCGATCGGCGAGCGGCCGATCATGAAGCCGCGCACGTCGGTGCGATGGCGGGGTCGCTCGTTGTCGTAGGCGAAGCCGTCCCCGGGGGCGCCGATCGTGCACGCTCCGGCGGGGACCTCGATGAGCTCGAGGTCGGTAGGGGTGCCGTGCCCGGTGGTGCCGGCGGTGCGGGCGGTGCGCCGCAGGGGCGGTTTGTAGTCGGTGAGCCGCGCGATCTGGAGGGTCTGCAGCATGGTCTCGTTGTGCTGGTGCTCGTGGCGGATCACGAGCTCGTGCAGCACCCCGTCGCCGGTGTCGCCCGCGGCGATCGTGTCGAGCGTCTGCGCTCGCACCTCGTCGAGGTACTCCCGAGCCGCCGCCGAGCGCAGGAAGGGGAGCTCGCCGCGGCCGGCGCGCGGGGTCTCGAAGGCGTCGTAGACGTCGAGCAACTCGGCCCGGAGCAAGGGGAGCCCGGCGAAGCGGTGGCCCAGCCACAGATCCTCGAAGGCCGCGATGTGGCCGAGGTCCCACACGAGCGGGCTCATCAGCGGCGAGTGCACGCGCTCGAGATCCTCGACGCTGACTGACTGAACGAGCGCCAGCGTTCGCTCGCGGGCATCGGTCAGCGCTTGAACCGCGTCGACGGATGACAGCACCGTCGGCGCTAGAGCGGGGACACGCATTGACCGGAAGTCT
The DNA here is from genome assembly GCA_030948875.1 of Actinomycetota bacterium. Lineage (GTDB taxonomy): Bacteria > Actinomycetota > Thermoleophilia > Solirubrobacterales > Solirubrobacteraceae > Palsa-465. The sequence goes on along the minus strand of JALYZL010000224.1, from coordinate 6,650 downwards.
TCCATGTCAGAGGTTTCGGCAAACGAAACTGTTACGAACGCGGGGCGCGCTCGGTTCAGCCGAGTCAGTCCAGGCGGTAGCGCAGAAAGAGCGATCCGGCGCGCTCGAGGACCCATTCGAGGGCGAGCTCGGCGGGGTTCAGGAGCTCGGAGCCGACGGTGATCGGCGGGCCGGTGCCGCCGCCGGCAAGCTTCGGCGCGAGGGTGAGAAAGAGCTCGTCGACGACCTGAGTGTGCACGAGGGCGCCGAACAGCGTTGGGCCCCCTTCACACAGGACGGAGCGGACGCCGTGGTCGGTGCGCAGCCGCCGTAGCACGGTGAGCGGCGTGAGCTCCGCCGGGTCCACGTGCACGACTTCGACGTCGGCCTCGGCGGTGATCTCGACGGGTGTGCCCGAGTACACGACCACGGCTGACTCAGGGTCCGCGAGCAGCGGAAGGTCGGCGGGGAGCACCCCACTGCGGGTGATGATGCAGAGCAGCGGCGTCGGGGCGAGGCCATGGGCGATCCGGCGCTGTACGCGCTCGGGGGTGCGAACGAGTCGTCCGTAGTGCTCGGCGCGGAGCGTGCCGGTGCCGGCGAGGACCGCATCCACTTGCTCGCGCAAGCCATGGAACGTCTCGTGGTCGCCGTCGTCGCCGAGGGGCCCCGACCGACCGCCCAGCGTCGCCCGGCCGTCGGCGCTGACCACGAAGTTCGCGATCACGTACGGGCGCTCGTCGCTCGCGAGCTCGGCGAGCCGGAGCTCGACCAGGAGCGCGAGAAGCTCCACCGTCTTCGGGTCGGGGTGCAGGCGCCTGAACTCCACCGCTGGATCATCCAGCAATTCCACTCCACAAACCGGATAGGCTCCGCCCAGCCATGAAGTTCGACAGGCTGAATAGGGGAGAGGCGGTCGCAGTCATCGGGGGACTGATCCTCGCAATCTCGCTCTTCCTCACCTGGTACACGCTGAGCAATCAGTACGCCTCGCTCCACGGCTGTCGGGGACCCAAGGGATCGTGCTCGGGGTGGTCCTCGCTCGGGCCGCTCAGCGTGATCATCGCGATCGCGGCGATCGCCCCGGTGGTGCTCGCTTACATCGTCATCCGCGGCCACGCCCTGTCCTGGCCCCGAGGCGAGCTCACCGCGGTGTGCTCGCTCGTCGCGCTCGTGCTCACGCTCTTCCTCGGATTCATCAAGAAGCCAGGGAGCCCGTCGGGCGAGATCCATATAAGCTACGGGTGGTTCCTCGCGATGCTCGGCGGTCTTCTCATCCTTCTCGGCGCACTCGTCCGCTCGCAAGAGTCAGGCGGTCGGCGCAGAAAGCCGCCTGGTGTGCTTTGAGCGAGCAAGACGGGCCGGCTAGACCGGACCGAAACCTCGCCCTCGAGCTCGTGCGCGTGACCGAAGCAGGCGCTCTCGCGGCGGCGCGGATGGTCGGCCGCGGCGACAAGGAGGGGGCCGATCAGGCCGCCGTCGACGCGATGCGCTACATGCTCGACTCGGTCCCCATGGACGGGATCGTGGTAATCGGCGAAGGGGTCAAGGACTCGGCGCCGATGCTCTACAACGGCGAGAAGATCGGCGACGGCTCGCCGCCGCAGGTCGACATCGCCGTCGATCCGCTCGAAGGAACCCGGCTCACGGCCCAGGGCATGCCCAACGCGATCGCGGTCATCGCGCTCTCCGAGCGCGGCAGCATGTTCGACCCGGGCCCCTGCTTCTACATGCAGAAGATCGTCGGCGGGGCGCAGATCGCCGACCTGCTCGACCTCGACCGCCCGCTAGGGGAGACGCTGGCCTTGATCGCCGAGCGCAAGAACACCGACATTCGCGACCTGGTGGTGATGATGCTCGACCGCGAGCGCAACCACGAGGCGATGCGCGAGGTACGAGAGGCGGGCGCGCGCGTGCGTTTGATCCTCGACGGGGACGTGGCGGCGGGGATGCTCGCGGTGGCCGAGAACTCGCCCGTCGATCTCCTCTGGGGAATCGGTGGGACGCCCGAGGGCGTGATCACCGCCGCCGCCGTCAAGTGCACCGGCGGCGGCGTGCTCGGTCGCCTGCATCCCCGGAGCGAGGAGGAGCGCTCGGACGCCATCAACGCCGGCTACGACCTGAGTCGGGTCCTCACCGCAGATGACCTGGTCTCCGGCAACGATGCCTTCTTTGCCGCCACCGGTGTCACCGACGGCGATGTCCTCCAGGGCGTTCGCTACCAGGGGGACCACGCGACCACGGATTCGATCGTGATGCGCTCGCGATCGGGGACGGTGCGGCGGGTCCAAGGGCGTCACGACCGCGCCAAGCTGCGCACGCTTACCGGCGTTCGCTACGGCTGAAACCGCTGCGGCGGGAACCGCCGCACCTTCGACTCGTCCAGCTCGAGCTTGGCGAGCGAGCGGAGGAAGGCGTGCGTGACGAGCACGTGGATGTTGGACTGCGTGGCCTCGTACACGAGCTGGCTGAGGCCCGAGGCGATGGCGGGATAGAAGTTCGCGACCTCGACCTCGATCCGCAGCGTTGCCTGCTCCTGGGTGGGCCCTGGGCGGCGCCGCACGTCGATCGAGAGGTATCCCGAGCCGCGGCCGGAGCGGGCGACGAGGAGGCCATCGCGGATCCGCCAGCGCACATTCCCGTGCTCGGGTTCGAGCACGTACTCCGGAGCACCGAAGCGCAGCAGCGTGAGTGGGCGCACGAGCAGCACCACGGCGCGCGCGTCCTGGCCGTAGACGACGCGGATCAGCCCGAGGGTTACGCGCGAGAGGAACCGCCAATACGTGCGAGCGAGGTCCTCGAGGCTCGTGGGCGACCACAGGCGACCGAGGTCATCCGCGTATCCCGTGAGCTCGACGGTCTGGACCGAGCGGACGCCTCCGTCCTTGGCGATGACCGTCGATTCACGAGGGGAGATGATGACCGCGCGCGCGGGGAGCCTGCCCGCCCGGCGACGGCGGCGAGCCACGGCGGCGACGGCGGTCAGGGCGACGAGCATAGCGAGCAGCGGGGCCAGCACGCGATCATTCTTACCGGTGCGGACCGGGCACGCTCAGCGAGCCAGGGGGAACAGCGTGACGTGGGAGCCGGCCTCGAGCTCGCCCGTACCCGCTGGGATCTGCGCCAGCGCGTTGGCGCCCACGAGCGAGCTGATCAAATTCGAGCCCTGAGGACCGTTGGGCACGGCGATGGTGCGACCGTTTTCGTGCTCGACGCGAACGGTGATCACCTGCTCACGGTCCGGGTGGCGCTTGAACTTCGTCGCGAGCTCCGCTTCATGTGCTTTGGGCGTGCTCGCTCCTTGCACGGCGAGCAGCGCGGGGCCAACGAAGAGCGTGAAGGCGACGAAGGCTGCGACGGGATTGCCGGGGAGGCCGAACACGGGGACGCTTCGCGTCCCTTGGGAGTTGGCCTGGCGGCCAACATCCCGGCGCGGTGCGGCGAACGTGCCGAACCAGGTCGGCTTGCCGGGCTGGATCCTCACCCTCCAGAACACCTGGTTGACACCAAGGGCGTCGAGAGCCCCTTTGACGTGATCGTGGGGTCCCACCGACACGCCGCCGGTGACGATTACGACATCGGCGCGCGCGAGCGCGGTAGCGAGCGCCGCCTCGATCGTCGTGCGGTCGTCGGGGAGGCAGAGGGCCGGGGTACTCAGCGCGCCGCAGCGGGTCGCCAGTGCACGGAGGGTGATGGCGTTGGCGTTGTGGATCTCGCCGGGACCGAGCGGCTCCCCGGGGGCGCGTAGCTCGGTACCGGTGCACAAGATTGCCGCCCGTGGTCGCCGGGCGCACGAGAGCTCGCTCGCGCCCGCAGCGACGGCGCCGGCGAGCTCGGGCGCCCCGAGCGTCGTGCCCGCCGAAAGCACCCGCGCCCCGGCGGCAAGATCCTCGCCTCGGTAACGGATGTCGTCGGCGACGGCGACGCCGACCCGCAGCGTGACCTCGTCGCCGTCCGCCTCCACCTGCTCCTGGCGGACCACGGCGTTGGCACCGGCGGGCAGCTCCGCGCCCGTCGAGGTCCGGATCGCTTCTGAGGCTCCGATCGCAAGCTGCGAGGGCACTCCCGCGCGTGATTCCCCGATCACCCGCAACGTCCGCCCGGCCGGGCCCGCGAGGACGGCGTATCCGTCCATCGCCGCCGAGGCGAACGGAGGGACGTCCCCGGCCGCGGGTAGGTCCCGCGCGAGCACGCGATCGAGCGCATCCTCGATCGGCACCAACTCCTCCCCCAGCGGTCTGGTCGCGGCAAGGATCTGGTCGCGGGCCTGCGCGATCGATACGAGCCTGAGCGTCATGGGTGCATTCTGTAGAGAATTTTCGATGTAGATTCGGCGATACGTGATAGAAGGACCCGAGTGACTTCTCGACATGCAGTGCCGCGGCGGGTCCCTCCACGGCCGGTGGCCGATGCTCCTGTCGATGCCCTGCTCGCGCGGGTTGAGGATCTAACCAAGGGTTGGTTGCTCGCCCTCCTCGAGCAACGCGAGCTCGAGGACGCGCCGGCGATCCTCGCCGCCGACGTGGTGCGCGACGGCCCGAGACTATGCGGCGCCGTCGTACGCGCACTCGCCGACGACCACGACCTGCGGCGGCTGGAGCTCGGCGGGGCACTCGAGCGCCTCGCCTCACGGTCCGGCGAGATGGCCGGCACGGTAAAGCCGGAGCCAAGCGTCCGAGCCGTCGACACCCTCAGGGCCGTGGTCTGGAGTGCGCTGCGGGAGGAGCTGGTCCGGCCCGACCCCGACCTCGTCGAAGCGCTCGCCGAGCGGCTCGCGTTTGTCACCGAGCTGCTGCGCGCCGCCGTGCTGCGGCGTTTCGCCGCCGTGGAAGCGGGAGGGGTGCCCGAAGGGCCGGGTGGGCTTGCCGAGCTCGGCGAGGTTGGCGTGCCTGGGGGCGTTGGCGAGGTCGGCGAGGTCGGCCAGCCTGACGGGAATGGCGTCGCGACCGGGAACCTGGAGCCTAGCGTCGACGACGTGCCGGATATCTCCGTGCCTCGCGCGTCGGCGCCGCGCCTCGTGGCGGAGGCCCCGACACCGGCGGCGGCCGAGTCGCTGTGGCGGGGCGCACTCGAGGACGAGGTCGCGCGGGCGCAGCGGTCGGGCGCAAAGCTGGCGCTGCTCCTCGCCGAGCTCAGCGATGCCGACCGCGTCTCGGCGGTCGAGCCCCTCCACGTCGCGAGCGAGACCTTCGGCCGCTTCGCCCAGGCGGTGCGCAGCGCGCTGCGCCGCGAGGACATCCTCGCCTGCGAGACCGAGAGCCGGGCGTGGATCATCGCGCGCACGACCGGGCGGACCGGCGCGCGTGCCCTCGGCTCCCGGATCGCCGGCGCCGTCCAGGCGACCGACCCATGGCGCGGGGCGCCGCTCACCGTGGGGATCGGAATCGCCATCCTCGGCGAGGACGCCCACGACGCCCTCGGGCTCATCGAGGCAGCCGACGAGTGGACATTCGCCGCCGTGTCGGCCGGCCTCACCACCGCGGAATCTCCGAGCCACGCGGGCGGCGACGAAGGCGCCGTCGGCGGCGGCCCCGCGGGTCGCGGTCGCAGTTAGACCTCAGACCGGCATGGCGCCGACCGTCTCGGTGCCAAGCATTCCAAGCGCCTGCGCCGTCGCCTGGGTGAGGTCCCAGCTGGCGTTGTTCGCGTAGGGTCCGCGGTCGATCACCGGGACGACGATCGACCGGCCGCCGTAGTAGATCTGCACGAGGGTGCCGCACTTGAGGGTGCGGCTTGCGACACCCGGGGTGCTGCGCCTGAGGATCGTCCCGCAAGCCGTCCTCTGGCCAAAGAAGCCCTTGCCGTAGAAGGTCGCTATTGCGGGTCTGAAGACGGTGATCTGCAGGGTCGGCGAGGCCTGACCCGCCTGGCTCGCGCTCGCGGTCTGCTCGAGCACCGTGCGTATCGTCACGTGGCCCGCGTAGTTGGTGCGCCACAGGACAGAGAAGGCTCCGCCGGTGGTCACGGTTCCCGTGGCAACGCTGACCCAGCCGGCCTGGGAATCGAGCCGCTGCACGACGATCGTGTTGCCCGCGCTCGTCGGGGTCGTTACGCCCGTGAACGTCAGCGAGCGCCCGAGCAGCGCCGAGACATTGGCGGTGACGGTGATCCCGTCGCCGGTGGCGGTCGCGACCGGGCTTGCGGTCGGCGCCGGCGTCGCCGAGCCCGGAGAGGCGCCACCGGAAGACGAGGGGGCAGCGGGGACGGCGGACGTGGGAGCGGGCGGAGGCCCGCCGGGGACGGTCGGAGCGGCGCCGGAGGACGGCAGGCTCGAGGCCCAGACGGGGGGTGCGGCGACCAGCGGGCTCGCAAGGAGCATAGCCACCAGCTTCGCTTTGGCGCGTCGACTCACGTAGATTGGAATTTCCCTGCTCGTTAGGCCTACGGGGTGAGCTGACGGGCTCGCGCTGGGGTGGCGCTACGGTCCGAGTTCGGACCGATTCGCCCCTGTGAGCCTGACGGCCCACAAATGGTTCCCCCGCCGGTCGCCCGCTGAGGGGCGACCGCTCGGCCAATGAAGGACGCGGGAGAGTATACGAAAATTTGCCGGTACGGCGTTATGTCGCCTCTGGTGCGGCGGCGGGGTCCGGTCGGGGCCGCGATCCGGTCGGCTGTGGGCCCCGCGGGGGGGCGTTGGCCCGAGGCTTGGGGGGGGCGGGCGACGACGCCGC
>JALYZL010000219.1 GCA_030948875.1 Actinomycetota bacterium | reverse complement strand
ACGTTGTGGAAGCCTCAGCCCGCACCAGACGCGCTGCAGCCTGCTGCGCCGGAATCGAGAAATCCGTGAGCAACGAGGATTTCACGCAGCCCGCATCAGCCGAAACGGCCTGCGGGGTCATGGTAAGAAAGGGGTCATCGGTTCGAGTCCGATAGAGGGCTTCGTTGCATTAGCAGGGATTTTGTTCATCCTTAGCTCCTCTCTTCTTCTGTAGCGCATCCACTCCGCGTCCGACAGCTTGACGCGCGGCATGGATTTGCCTGTCGGCTGGGACCTACTTTCCGTTCCAGTTCGCGATTACTCCGCGTACTGTTGCTCGATCATCCGGACGCTGGTGCCGACTTCGCGGGCAAGCTGCATGAGCGGGACGCCGCCCCTCGTAGACGCGGAGCGTCACGAAGCTTGATCGCAAATCCCGTTGGCGGGTCCCGGCCGGACGGCAGCCCTCTCGCGCCGCGGCGGGGTTCCTGCGATCGGTGCGCTGACGTTCTGGCTCGCCGTGCCAAACGCGCTTGCGCCAGTTCGCGCCAGCGTCCTCGGCCCAGGAGCCGGCGTCGTGAGCGGGCACGGCGGGGCGGTCGTCGCCGGGGCACCCCGAGGCGAGGAACCATCCGCGCAGGTCCTCAGCCGGCGGGTCCAACAGGGCGTGTAACGGACCCGGGTCATCAGGCCGATCCCGGAGTGTCGGTGCTCGCGTTTGTACCAGTCGGCGAACGTCCTTCAGTGCGACGGGGCGTGCTCGATCGTGTCGAACCGCTCAGGGAACTCGGGCCGGTACTTCAGCGTCTTGAAGCCCGCCTCGCTGTAGGGGTTGTCGCTGGACGTATAGGGTCGGCTGTGGGTCTTGGTGACGCCCAACCCGGCAGGCAGGAACGCGACCGGCTTGGAGCGCATCGGACCGCCGCGGTCGGCGTGCAGCGTGGATGATCTCGGGGGGTGATTTGCTGCTGCTCGGTGGCCTGCTCGATCAGCGCTTTGGCCAGCTGCCCGTGCTCACTGTCTCGGACCGTCCAGCCGACGATGTAGCGGCTAAACACGTCGAGGATCAAGCACCTGCTGGCGCTCGGGCAGCTCAGTGCTGTGTCGAGCGTCGGGCGCGGCCTGGGCGACTTGGGCGCGGGCGGACGCCAGTGACTAGATCGTCGCCGGATAGGCGCCCGGCGCCCGGCCCGCCGGCCTGGTGCCGATCAACAGCGCAAGCTCCTCACCGCGATCACCGCTCGGTGCTCCTGCTCGCGCTGTCGGTACCGAGCATCTCATCCAGCAGCGCTGAGACGTTTCCCCGAATCTCGACGACCCGCTTGATCTGTTGATCCGCCGGGTCTGAGTCCGTTGGCGTGGCTATGGACTCGTGCGCCTGATCCGGCGCTGATGCCCGCGCCGAAGGGGTTACGGTTTCGGCGCGAGCGAGATGACCTGTTGGTAGGTCGGTCGGTTGGTGGTCGGAAACGTGGTCGGGATCAATCGGGGCACGAAGCCGGTCAAGCCCTGAGCAATGCGCAAAGTCGCAGCGTCCGTACCCTGCGGCTTGACCACGTCAGCGAGCCCTGACCGGATCGCCGCGCGCAGAGAACGTGCGCAGGCGGCCACGTTCCCGCGACCGCAGTAGCGGACCGAGTAGGGCGCTAGGACGTGTCGCCCGAGCTGCGTCTTCAGGTCCTTATCGACGTAGGAGGGGTCGCGGCCGAGCAGCTGCTCGAACGGCCCAAGGAGCGTCCCGTACCGCGGGCCCATCACCGCGTCGAAGATGTGCGGCCATGCAGCGCGAAACAGCGCCGCGCCTGCGTAAGGGATCGGGCCACCAGGCGGGTCGCCGATGGTGGGCGCTCCGTGGCGCACCCAGTTATCGATCAACGCCACTGCGCCAGCCGTCTGAGCGTCGGGCGCGCGGCCGCGGCGCAGCATGGCGCGGATGACCGGCCACACCAGCGCGCCCGTGGAATCCTGCGTCGCAGCCTTGTTCATCACGCCCACAGCGTCGTTTATCCGTGGACGCTTCGGCCACGGACCGAAGAGCTCGACGTGCTGCACTGAGCCGTAGTGCGCGTCGTCACCGTGCATCCAACCCGGCGCCGCCTTGTTGTTCCAGTTGAGCAGCAGCCCGTGGGGTCCCGCTATGTCGTGCGGGTGGGCCAGCTCGGGGAGGAAGCCGCGCCACTCGTAGCCGCCGGTCCCTACCGTTGGCAACCGCCGGTCCAGCCCGCGGGCTCGGATCGGGAGCCGGCCTGAGGAGAAGAACGACGTCGCCGTGCGCGAGGTATAGGCCCAGTTGAAGGTGAAGCCGAAGCGGTTCGCAAACCTCCAGAACCGCTGCGGCGACGTCGCCCGCCCCTCGGTCATCGCTTTGAGTGCCCCCAGCGACAGCACGTCCTTCCCGTAGGTGGAGCGCCGCCGGGCGAACGCGTATGGCTTCCCGTGCACGGTCGCGGTACCGATCACCGGGCCGTGGACAGTCTCCGGGAAGGTGATCTCCCTGCTCCCGAGCTGGCCGGCGTCGAAGATGTGCATCGAACGGCAGCGCCCGCGGAACATGTACGAGCGCGTGGCACGGGTGGGCTTGCCGCCCCCGGGCACGCAGAGCTTCTCCGCGAACACGTCCACGTTGTCGTTACCGGCGGAGGTGAGACTCCAGGCGTAGTCACGCGTGCGCCCAACGAGGATGTAGAGGCCGAGACCGGCCACGGCGGCGCCCTGAGCGTTGATCCCGGGCGCCTGGAGATGCTCTTGGTAGACGATCTCCGGGTAGTAGTAGCCGAGCTGCGGCCCCATGACTCCGAGCGGTCGGCCCGTGGCCGAACGCTGCGACGCCACCTGCTGCCAGTTTGATGCATGGCGCCGCGCGGGCTCCGCCGCGCGGGCGGCGCCGGTGCGCGGGTCCTGAGCGAGCTGGATCGAACCCGGATCTACAACAACCGAACCGCGGACCCTCCCGCCGGTGAGCGTCGGGTAGGGAAAGTACTTGTGCGTCGTGACCGGCGCGTCGGGGTCGTTGGCTTCCATGGCGTCGCTCCACATCGCATGGCCACGTAGTGCACCGAACCTCTGTTTGAGCCGCGCCAGCAGGTCGGAGTTCTCATGCTCCGCACCGCCACCGTTGCCGAAGATCGAACCGATGAACGCCGTCACGGCAATTATGTCGTTGGCGTCGAACGGGCGACCGCCGGGGATCACGAGGTGGTTTGCACGGTAGTAAGCGTTGACCCCGCCTGTGTAGTTCGCCATATCGCGCAACATTTGCCG
>JALYZL010000213.1 GCA_030948875.1 Actinomycetota bacterium | reverse complement strand
AGCGCCGCCCCGACCCCACCGAGGTGGCCGAGGTGCTGTCCTGGGCCGGCGAGCCGCTGGCCACCGCCGAGGTCGCGACCGTGTGCGCCATCTCGCTCCAGGAGGCCCGCGAGCGCTTGGGGCGGCTGGCCGTCGAGGAGCCCGTCGGCTTTGACGGGCTCTGGCACCTCAACGGCTCGGCCCGATAGCCCAGTCAGGAACCGGCGAGCCGCCGCAGGGGCAGCGCTGACTGCTTGAGTGCCTGTGGTGAGCTGTCGATCATCTGATCATGCTTCGGACGGATCAGATGCTCAGGACTTCGTCGCGGCTTTCGCCGACGTCACTCGGGCGCGGGCTGGTCGACGGTATTACCTCTCGCGTTGGTGACGCTGCTTTTCACGGCCTTCGCCTGCCTCGCCGCCTTCTTGACCTGGTTGACCGCGCACAACTGCGGGGAATCGAGACTACCGCCTCCGTATGACCACGACTTCCGCTTTGCGCGCGCATTCCGGACTGTCGGCGCCAGCTCTGGGATGCCCGTGCGACCGCGGATGCAGGGCTGGCCGATCAGCTTGCCGCGGCCGCAAATTCAATGCGTCTCGTCGTCTCAAACAACCAGGCTTCGCAATGACGTCGGTCGGACCGTCGTGTACGTCACGCCGGTGGCGCCGGCTCGGCGAGGCGCGCGAGGTTCAGTAGCTGCCGCCGGGCCATGATCAGATCGCCGCATGACAGCAGCGGTGCGATTACGCGCCCGCGACGTGTGACGAGCTTGAGCAGCAACCGCGTCGCCAGGCCCTCGGGAACGAGCACGTAGGACATCACCGCACCCAGGATCTGTCCCGTGAGATGCTCGCCAGGAGCCACGGTGATGATCCGGCCATAAGGGCGCCCGCCCAGGGCCGCGGTAAAGGGCTCGCCGACGACCGGATCTGGCAGCCCCGAGAGTCGCTGCGGGGATCGGCGCCCTAGATTGTCGACCCAGTCATAGGAGTACGGTGCGAGGCGGATCTGGGCCACCCAAGGCCAGACGTCCTGAGGTTCGGCCCGCACCGTGACTCCCCGCCACGCCTGAAGCACGGGATGTGACACGACGTCGTCACAGGGATACCGACGCTGGGTCTCTGCCAGCGTCACCCCCCAGCGATCACCGATCACGCGCACCAACCGAGTCCGACAGCGACATCGCTATCACGCTACCGGCTGACGACGGCTGCTCCAAAGACAACTGGGCCGCGTCAGGTCGCGTCGACCTTCGGCGAGGCCGTCCGCTTCGGATCGACCAGCGCTGGAAGCGGAAGCCCAGCCGCCGCACCTGACTCGGAGACTGAGCGGAAGTTCGGAGCTCGGCGGGACTGCGGGCGTTCGGACGACGAGTCCGTAAGCGCCTGCCGGCGCCCGCCGCAAGGCCCGCTGGTGCGAGTGCGCCCGGTCATAGAGCGCGGGCACCTAGCCGCCGTTCTCATTCCGGGCGTTGCTGGTCAACGCCGACGCCGCCCCACTCTCGGTCAAAATAGCTGGATCCGATACTCGTTCGAACTTGGATCTGAACGGAAGAAGCCGTGAAGCTCAACGTTCGCCGACGGCTTTCGACTAGGAGCGGCGATCGCGGGTACACCCAAGGCGAAGACGGGACCGCCGCGGAGAGGGAGTGGAGATGGAGGTCGAGCGGGGCACACGCCTGGGCGCGGACATCGGGAGGTCCCGGGGGACCGACTACTTTCTGATCCGTGACCAGCTCTCAAGCGAGGAACTTAGCTACCTCGAGCGCACTCGACGCTTCGTCGACGACGAGGTTCTACCGGTTGCGGCCGGCTTCTGGGAACGAGCGGAATTCCCGTGGGAGCTGATCGAGAAGATGGCGCCACTCGGCATTGTGGGCGACGGCATCGAGGGATACGGCTGCCCGTCGATGAGTCCGATCTCCTCCGGGCTGATCAACATGGAGCTCAATCGCGGCGACGGTAGCCTCGGGACGTTCCTCGGCGTGCAGTCCGGTCTGGTCATGAACGCGATCGCGACCCTCGGCTCCGAAGAGCAGAAACAGCACTGGCTAGGTCCCATGGCCCGCCTGGAGAAGATTGGCGCGTTCGCGCTGACCGAGCCCGAGCACGGATCGGACTCCGTCGCGCTCGAGACCACGGCGCGGCGGGCGGGCGACGGCTGGCGCCTGGACGGCGCCAAGCGCTGGATTGGCAACGGCACGATCGCGGACGTGATCGTCGTGTGGGCGCGGACGGAGGCAGGCGAGGTCAACGGCTTCCTCGTCAGCGGTACGGAACCGGGCCTGAAGGCAACGGAGATCACCGGCAAGGCTTCGGTCCGGGCCGTGCTGCAGGCCGACATCCAGCTCGAGAACGTGCGGCTGCCCGCCGAGGCCCGCTTGCCGCGGGCTGAGTCCTTCAAAGACACCTCGCGCGTGCTAGCGGCAACCCGCAACGCGTGTGCCTGGTCGGCGCTGGGACACGCTGTCGGCGCTTACGAGGCCGCCCTGACCTATGCCGGTCAGCGAGTTCAGTTCGGCAAGCGGCTGACGAGCTTTCAGCTCGTCCAGGACCGGCTGGTGAAAATGCTCGCCGAGGTGACCGCCATGCAGTTGTATTGCCTGCGGCTCGGTCGGCTGATGCAGGAAGGCCACCTCACGGACACGATCGCCGCCTTGGCGAAGATGAACAACACACGCAAGGCGCGCGAGGTGATCGCGCTGGCGCGCGACGTACTCGGCGGCAACGGCATCCTGCTCGAAAACCACGTTATGCGCCATTTTGTCGACATCGAGGCGCTCTACACCTATGAGGGGACCGAGAGCATGCAGACCCTGATCGTGGGACGCGACATCACCGGCCTGAGCGCCTTCACCTAGCCATCCGAAGCAGAACCGGGAGAACAAGCGATGGACGAGCAGAATCTGGCCGGGCTTCTCACCAGCTCGGCAGCCACTCACGGCGAGCGCGTGGCGCTTCGCCTGGACGAAACCGAAGTGAGCTACGAGGGGCTCGATGAGGCCAGCGCGCGCACCGCGGGAATGCTCATCGCCAAGGGCTTGAAGCCCGGAGAACGGGTGGGCATCATGCTGCCCAACGTCCCCGCTTTTGCCATCGCCTACTACGGCGTGCTCCGTGCCGGCGGCGTGGTGGTACCGATGAACGTGTTGCTCAAGGGGCGGGAGGTCGCCTTCTATCTCTCAGACCCGGAGGCCCGCTTCCTGCTGGCCTGGCACGACTTCGCTGAGGCGGCCGAGGCCGGCGCTGCCGAGGCCGGGACTGAGAGCATCCTCGTCGAGCCGGGGAGCTTCGAGCGCGTGCTCGCTGAGGCCCCGGACGAGCGCGTCCTGTGCCACCGTGACGGTGAGGACACGGCGGTCATCCTCTACACCTCTGGTACGACGGGTAAGCCGAAGGGGGCAGAGCTGACACATGCAAACCTGCTCGCGAACGCGCGCGTCGCCCGTACGCTGGCCGAGGTGGGCAGCGATGACGTCGTGCTTGGTGCATTGCCCCTGTTTCACTCCTTCGGTCAGACCTGCGGCCTGAACGCCACCATCAGCGTCGGCGGCTGCCTCTCGATGATCCCGCGCTTTGACCCGGGTAAGGCGCTCGAAATCATCGCGCGCGATCACGTGTCCGTATTCCAGGGCGTGCCGACGATGTTCTCCGCGCTCCTGCATCATGACGGCCGCGAGCAGATCGACACCTCCTCTCTGCGGCTCTGTATGTCCGGCGGAGCGGCGATGCCGATTGAGGTGATGCGCGGCTTCGAGGAAGCCTTTGGTTGTCACGTCCTGGAGGGCTACGGTCTGTCTGAGACCTCGCCGGTCGCGTCCTTTAACCACCCCGACCGTGAGCGCAAGCCAGGCTCGATCGGGACGCCGATCGAAGGCGTCGAGCTGCGCGTCTGCGACGACGAGCACAACGAGGTTCCCCAGGGCGAGGTGGGCGAGATCGCGATTCGCGGCCACAACGTAATGAAGGGCTACTGGCGGAGCGAGGAGGCCACTGCGGAAGCGATCGTCGATGGGTGGTTCTACACCGGGGACATGGCGACGGTCGATGAGGACGGCTACTTCTTCATCGTCGATCGTAAGAAGGACATGATCATTCGCGGCGGCTACAACGTCTACCCGCGCGAGATCGAAGAGGTCCTCTACGAACATCCCGACGTCCGGGAGGCGGCCGTGGTCGGGATGCCTGACGAGCAGATGGGAGAGGAGGTGGGCGCGGCGGTCGCGCTCAAGGCGGGCGCCGAGATCGACGAGGCGGGGCTCAGGGCCTTTGTCAAGGAACAGGTGGCGGGCTACAAGTACCCCCGCCGGATCTGGTTCGTCGACGAGCTCCCGAAGGGACCGACGGGCAAGATCCTCAAGCGCGAGATCGAAGTGCCCGAATCGGCCGAGGCCAAGTGACGGTGGCAACCGTGGAGAAGCCCCTCGAGAAGCGTGACTCGACCCAACGCAAGGCCCCCTCGCCGTCCCTGGACGCGATGTTGACCGAAGCGGCCGTGGGGCCGCGGCAGCGCTGGCTGCCCGGCGTCGCCGGGCTGCGGGCGGCGGCGAGTCTCGCCGGCAAGCCGCGGCGGGTGGCGGGGCGCACCGCCGGGCTCGGCGCAGAACTCGCACGCATCGCCGCGGGCCGCTCGGAGGTGGCTCCCGCCAAGGGCGATCGCCGGTTCAAGGATCCGGCGTGGCAGGGCAATCCCATGTTTCGCAGGCTCGGCCAGAGCTACCTCGCGGTCGGCGGCACGTTGCACAACCTGCTCGAGGATGCCGAGCTCGAATGGGATCAGGAGCGTCGCCTACGGTTCACGCTCGACAATCTCGTGGACGCGCTGGCGCCGAGCAACTTCCCCCTCACCAATCCGACTGTGCTCAAGGCGCTGGTCGATACCGGAGGGGCGAATTTGCTCGCCGGCGGTAAGCAGTTCGCACGCGACATGGCCAAGCCGCCGCGGATTCCGACGATGGTCGATCGCGCCTCCTTTGATGTCGGCGACAACCTGGCCCTGACGCCGGGGGCGGTGGTGATGCGCACGCCGGTGTTCGAGCTGATCCAGTACCGGCCCCAGACCAAGTCTGTGCTCGAGCAGCCCTTACTGGTGGTGCCCCCGATGATCAACAAGTTCTACGTCACTGACCTGGCACCGGGCCGTAGTCTGATCGAGCATCTCGTCAAAGCCGGCCAGCAGGTGTTCGCGATCTCCTGGCGCAACCCCGACGAACGCGCGGCCGATTGGGACCTCGACACATACGCGCGAGCTGTGATCGAGGCGCTTGACGCCACGCAGAAGATCACGAAGGGGGAAAAGGCACACGTACTCGGCCTCTGCGCCGGGGGCATCGTGCTGTCGACCGTCGCGGCACACCTGGCGGCGCGCGGCGAGCAGGACCGACTCGCGGGCCTCACGCTCGCAGTCTGCGTGCTCGACAACGAGCGCGCCGGCACGACATCTGCGTTCGTCGACCGTCGCGCGGCGGCCATCGCGGTCGCCGACTCCGCGCGTCGCGGCTACCTCGACGGCCGCTCGCTGGCCGGCGTGTTCGCGTGGTTGCGGCCCTCGGACCTGATCTGGAACTACTGGGTGAACAACTACCTGCTCGGCAAGGCACCGCCCGCGTTCGACATCCTGTACTGGAACTCCGACACCACGAACATGCCCGCAGGCCTGCACCGTGACTTCATTGGCATGTCGCTCGACAACACACTCATCAAACCGCGCCGGCTGAGCGTGCTCGGAACGCCGCTCGATCTCTCGAAGATCAGCGTCGACACCTACCTCGTAGCGGGCGTCGCCGACCACATCACGCCCTGGCAGAACTGCTATCGCAGCACCCAACTACTCGGCTCGAGTCCGCGCTTCATCCTCTCGACGAGCGGCCACATCGC
>JALYZL010000200.1 GCA_030948875.1 Actinomycetota bacterium | reverse complement strand
CGGTATCGGTCGCGACCGCCGTCGGGGGAGCCTCGAAAGTGTCCCCTACAACCGTCGTGACCGTGGCCGCTGGATCGCCAGCCGTGAGCTTCGGGCCATCCTGGCCGCCGGGCTTGCGCCCCGACCGGCGGCGCAGACTACGGTTCTCATGTGGATTCGTGCGCTACACGGGCCCGCGTGAGCGCTTACTTTTGCCTCGGCGTGGACCAATACCCGCCGTTCAGTGGCGCTGAGCCCGCGACCTATCCAGTGCGTGTGCACATCGCCCCCCCGCTCGATCACTACAGCCGCGTGAAGGTGTTCTTTCGGCCGATCTACGCGATCGTTGCCATCGCGATCCGCTATGCGCTGGGGATCCTCATGGCGATCGTCTCCACACCGTCGTGGTTCGCGATCGTGTTCACCGGACGCCAGCCCGCGTCACTACAGAACACTCTCTGAACTTCGCGCTGTCCTACACAATCCATGCCGACGCGTTTAGAGCCCGATCCTGTCAGCTCTCGTCGAGAGCGAGCTCGGCAAGCCGCTTGACGCCCGCCAGGGTCCGCGCGACGACGAGGAACCTCTTCGCGTGGCAGAAGAGGGCTTCCTCGACGCCGGTGGCCGCGACAAGGTCGGCGCCTTCGAGGCCGCCCCACTGAGCGGGCAGGTCGCGGCGGTTCTCGAAGGAGCCTAGTTCGCGCGGGACCGCTTCGAGGCCGAAGCCCTGCCGCTTGGGGTAGATCACGAACAGGGCGTCCGCCGCCTCGGGAACGAGCACCTGCTTCCACGGGGCGTTGATGG
The DNA here is from genome assembly GCA_030948875.1 of Actinomycetota bacterium. Taxonomy (GTDB): domain Bacteria; phylum Actinomycetota; class Thermoleophilia; order Solirubrobacterales; family Solirubrobacteraceae; genus Palsa-465. The sequence goes on along the minus strand of JALYZL010000200.1, from coordinate 1,703 downwards.
GCAGTTCGACGATGCGCGGGTCGGGTGCCGCGGTCATCGCCTCGCGCACGATGCGTTGGGCGCGGCGGCCGGACGCCGCGGAGGCCACCTCGCGGGCGAGGATGCCCCGGGCCAGGGCGACGGCCTGGTCAAAGCGCTCGCGCTCCTCCTCTGGCGTCAGCGACTCATCCCAGCGTGCATTGAAGCCACCGATGATGGCGTTGACGCTCATCGGATGCACGCCGTCGATCAGTGGTTGCGTCAGCTGCTGGCCGGTGTCATTGGCGTCGACGGGTTGCACGAGCGCTTCGTCGACGGCGTCGGCGACCTCTCGGTCGCCGTCGCAGATGAGCGCGCCGAACTGGCGCCACACGAGACCGAAGGCGGCGTAGTGGACATTGTTTGCGCGAGCGGCGTCGAAGTCTCGCTGGTGGTGGTCAAAGTCACCCGTGGAGGCGTCGTCGCGAAAGCCGACGTCGACGCGGACGTCGGCCTGGGCGAGCGCATCGCGGTCGCGCGTGCGCACCACCTCAATGGGATCGCCGAGGAGGCCGAGCGCGGCAATGGCGAAGACCTCGTCGGCGTGAAAGGAACCGTTGTGGGTGGCGATGACCATCCCGCGAGACTGTAGAGAGCCTCCCGGTGACGCCTCAGGTCAAGATCCGAAGCGCGCGAGAGATCACGAGGTCTGCCGCGCCTCGGGCGACGCCTCCCAGAAGTCGTCGAGCTTGGTGGCGTCGCTGTTGCCGAGGTCGGTCTTGCGGGAGATCGCCCACATCTCGACGGGCACGTCGTTCTCGTTGCGGTGCGAGCGCGGCGTGCGCGAATCGACTCGGACCGCTGCGGGTGCTCGCACCTGGTGGATGTCGTCGCCGAAGCGCATGGTCAGCGTCCCCCTTGGTGACGAGGTAGAGCTCCTCGATCTCCTCGTGCATATGGCCTGTGCCCTGCTCGAAGTCCGAATGCGCCGGGACCCGGATCAAGGTGACGGCGAGCTCCCGGCAGCCCAGTGCCTCGGTCAGGCTTCGAAACTCTCCGGGAACTTCAGATCCGGCGTAGGGATTCTCGACATCGTCGGGATCGACGATTGCGTAACCCATCTGGTGATCGAACTTGGTAGTCATGCCTTTGACCTACCCAAGTTCGGCGCCGATACCACGCTCGACGATCACCCGCCGTACGCGCTCTGGAGCAGCGAGTCCATGGTCGAGGCCGAGCCGCCGCCGATCGGGGTCCCGCTCGCGTCGCTGAAGCCCATCTCCACGTGCGGGCCGCTGGAGATGCCAACGATCCCGGGGCCGACCTCGCTCATCACCTGCCCAGCGCTCACGTGAGTACCGACCGGCAGCTGGTTGGCGGGACCGGCATGGCCGTAGTAAACGAAGCTGTAGCGCGCTTGCGCGCCGCCGTCGATCGGGCCGTCGCAGTGGAGGACCGGCGCCCACGGCCCGAAGCCGCCGATGCCGTGCAAGACGATCGTCCCCGAGCAGACGGCGTACTCCGGCGTTCCCCCCGGCGCCGAGATGTCGACGCCCTGATCGAGCGACCAGCTGCCCGGGGGCGCGGCGGCCGACTTCGGGAGTGGGAAGGTGAAGCCGCCACTGCTGACCGGCGGCGCGCCCGGGGGCGGGGTGGCAACCGGGGCGCTCGATGACGGCCCCGTCTGCCCCGCCGTTCGCTGAGCGGCGGCCTGCTGGGCAGCGGCGGCCGCCGCGGCCTGGAGT
>JALYZL010000186.1 GCA_030948875.1 Actinomycetota bacterium | reverse complement strand
GTGAATATCGACGGTTCGCAACCAGCCATCTCAACCTGAGACCGGAGCATCGCAGCCGATCGCCTGGACGCCCAACGGGTGATCTGCCAGCCCGCTCGGGGACCGCCGGTGTGAAGCGCCGCATTCTCTGGTTGATCGCGTCCGGTCGGGGTCGGGTCGCGATGAGCACGTTCTCGACCGCGACGTCGGACGCCGCGCCGGTCGCAGGAATCCTCGCGCCGCGGTCGCAAGGACTCTCGGGCGAACCGCGGGTCTCCGCCCCAGGAATGCTCGCGAGAGGCACGACGACGACCGGGTCGCTGTCGGTTGCCGGCGACGTCCCGGTACTTCGGGTGCCGCGATGAGTAGGCGTCGCTTCCCGTCGCCGCGGCACCTGATCGGTGTTACCCGGTTCTCCGATGATCGCCGGATGCGCCGCCCGATTGAGCTGGTCAAGCTGCTCGATCGCCTGCACGAGGTCAAGGGCCTCGAGGCGCTGCTGGCGACGCTGGTGCAGAAGACGACGTTCGCCAGGGGCGAGGGTCGCCCACGGATGCCGGCCAGCTGGGTCCATGCGTACCTGGGTCACGTCGCCGACGGAGAGCCGCACTGGCTGCGATGGTACGACGACAGCACCGACGCGTACTGGACCGCGTGCGGGTTCGCGGCCCGCCCCTCCTACACCACCGTGTATCAGCGGTTCCGGGAGCTTGAGGATGCCGTTGACGCTGTCGATGACGCGCACGGCGAGATCGTTCGCTTCGCCCGCCGCCATGATCCACTGGTCGGACTCTACGGTCACGTCGACGCGACCGAGGTAGCCGCCCACGTGCGCCTGGTTCACGCCTGCGAAGCGGGCGATAACTGCCCGGGGTTTCGCCGCGGACGCGGCCCGACGAACAAGCCGCGCCGCGTCGACGCCGGCGAGGCCGCCGCGCTGCGCGCCCGCGAGGTCGACCACGCCCCAGACGACGACATCGTCGACGTCGACGGGCCGTTTGAGCGGGACGCCGGCGAGTTTCAATTCGCCCGCGACGGGCGGGTGCGCGTGAAGATCGGCGCGCACTGGTACCTCACCCGCGATCCCGACGTCGGGATCCGGGTGTACAGCCGCGGCGGCGTCGCCCACAAGGTGTGGATTGGCTACTACAACCAGACGATCGTCGACCACCGCACCGGCGCAACGCTCGCGCAGACCTTCCAGAGCGCCTCTCGCAACGAAGCCGACATCTACCCCGAAACGCTCGAGCAGCTCCACCGCAAGATGGGCTGCCTGCCCCGGGCGTGCACAAGCGACAAGGGGCTGGCGCAGAAGAGCCTGTTCACGCTCAACAACCGCCGTGGCGTGCTGCTCGCCGCGCCGCTGCGCAACAACCAGTTCAGTCCGATCGATACCGACACGCTCGTCGTTGACCGCGACGGTGTGCCGCGCTGCAAGTACTGCGGCGCACAAGGACGCCAGATCCGCTACACCGAGAAACCAAACCCCAGGATCTGGTTCGTCTGCACCCTCCAACTCACCCCAGGCTGCTCCCGAACCAGCAGCGACGGCGAGCGCATCCCGCGCCCCCAATCGTTGGCGTGCTCAATCGATCCGCGGCGCCTCGGGCCGCTCCCGAGGACCAGCCTCGCCTACCAAGAGCTGCTCGCCAGCCACAGCAACAGCGAACACGCCCACTACGACCGCCGCCGCCGCTTCAGCGTCGCCGGCAAAGACCTCACCTGCCGCCTCAAACGGCCCGGCCTGCCCGTGCAGCGTCTCCGCGGCGCCGCCGGCGCGCTCATCGAATGGGTTCTCATCGCCCACCGCTGCGGCTGGCTCGGACACCTCTCCCAACCCCGCCAATTCAACGAAGGCAACTACACCGCCAACGCCGAAAACAGACTCGCCAAACTCCGTGCGCGACGACGCGCCGCCGGACTCGACCTCCCCTACGGCCCACGAGCCGCCGAACTCGGCGTCGGACCAGCCCTACCACCCTCCCAGCGAAAACCGTAACACCGCACCCGCCGCCCTCCCCAAGCAACCAGCACCCGGCCACCCCGCCGAAACTCAACACGGCCACCGCCGGCCTCCGCAGACGGCTCAACGATGCGCCGCACCGCCGCGACCCCGCCATCCGCCGGTCCACGCAGCGAAACCGGCGGCAAACAGTTCATGCGCCCTTGAATTCGATCCCTCCGGGTCGTCGCGCGGCACTTCCTGAATCGATTTCAATAGCTACCGCAGTACCCCCAGGGGGAATCGAACCCCCGCTACGGGCGTGAAAGG
>JALYZL010000182.1 GCA_030948875.1 Actinomycetota bacterium | reverse complement strand
CGAGGCAGAGGACTTCCGCGCCGTCGCCCCGCCCGTGATGAGCTTCGCGTCTGGCCGGCGGCGATAGATCTCAGGGCCGGTGCCCGAGCCGAGACCTCTGTGTGCGAGTGCTACTCATTCCGGGCCGGCGCGATATGGTGGCGCCGACCGTGCTTGGCGTCGCCTTGCTCATTGCGTTCTGGGCCATCCTGGGACTTGGGACCTTCTTCATCGCCATCAGTGGCGGGCTGAAGGGTGCGCGCACCACCCTGCAGAGCAAATCGCGCAGCGGGAGTCGCGTGGCGACGTTTGCGCTGTTGGTCATCTACGCCGCTTTTGGCATCGCCATTCCTGTCACCTTGCTGAGCGGGAACCATGCCAATGCGAGTAGCCAGTTCGACGGCGTCAGGTTGAACGCGGCAGACAAACAGGGCCGCATCCTCTTCGGACAGCATTGCGCGACCTGCCACATGCTCTCCGCGGCCAACGCCACCGGCAAGGTGGGGTTCAACCTCGACGCATTGCAGCCGTCCAAGCAGCTCGTCCTGTCCACGATCCAGAACGGCATCAGCATCGGCAAGGGAACGATGCCCCAGGGCCTGGTGGTCGGCAAGGACGCCAACGACGTCGCCAATTTCGTCAGCACTGTCGCCGGCAAGTAGCCCGCAGACGCGCGGGCCCACGGGCGCTGAGCGTCTCCGGCGCGCGTCCTGATACCCCGGCCCCGCGGGCAAACGATCTGTCCGTGGTCATTGGTAGGATGCCCGCCCGTACCGCTGAATTACCGCGGGCAGGGTGCCAGGCGCCTGTTGCGCCGAGCACGAGCCGGCGGGAGGCGGGGGACCCACGTTGTTGGGGCTAATCGTCATCAGTACGTAGCGCCGCTCTTTCGGTGCGAGCCCGTCAGCTAACCCCGTAAGCCCAAGAAAGAGGACGGCTAGATGCCATACGCAGAGGGATCTCGGCGCGCGCCTGAGGGATCGGGCCAGCGACCAACTACGCAGCCGCCGGTGCGGCGGACGGTAACGATCCGGGGCCAGGTGGCCGACCGGCGCAGCCCCAGGATGATCGAGGTCGACCGTCGTCGGCCGTCCCGCCGTCCGCGCGAACGCGCCATGAGCCGGCCCGACCGGGTGGCCCTATGGGCCGTCCTTCTCTGCCTCCTGCTTGTCGTCGCCGCGGCGACGAGCGCGCACGCTGCCGTGCGGGTGCACGTATCACACGCCCAGCACGCCACTGTGCTGGTGGTATCGCGCCTGCGCTGAGCGCGTTTCGGCCGTCATCGCGGGCGCGCAAACGCGCGCCCGAGGAGCCCTTCCGGGCCCCGCCGAGGGCTGGCATGGGTATGACTTAGGCCCGATCGGCCCTTGTGATGATCGGGCGTTTATCGGCCCCCGTATAAGGAAAATAGTTGACCATTCTCCGCTCTAAGCTGCTCGCCGGATGCGGGCCGAAGAAGCGCCGAAGAATGACCGATTGAGCGCTTGTGCGAACGCTTTGCGCCCTATATACTTATGAACCGTAAGCTAGTGACAAAAGTATAGGACTGGTCAGCTCCAGGCTGACCATCCGCCCATAACCCGGTGGTCAATATGAAGACCCAGATGAGCAGATTCCAAATCCACGACGATCTCACCGCCCCGGAAGGCTCGGTGCCCGTATTGCGGGGCGCCTTGGCCACGGGCGGGCAGCTGCCGAACTTCCTTGGTGTCCTTGCGGGTTCCCCGGCCGCGCTCCGTGCCTACGCGCGCTTCCGGTCCGAGCTCCGTCACGGCAAGCTGAATCTCCCCACGCTCGAGCGGATTGCGCTCGCGGTGGCCGAGCACTACCACTCGGAGCCCGGCATCGCGATGCACTCGCGCGCCGCGCGCAGCGTTGGCCTCGGACTCGATGAAGTGGCGCTCGCGCGCCAGTTCAGCTCGAAGGATCCGAGCCAGCAGGCGCTCCTCAGCTATCTCCGGGCACTCGTCCAGAACGACGGCAAGCCGCCTATGCATCTGCACGAGGAGGCACGCGAGGCCGGCTGGGATGACGAGCAGATCCTCGAGGCGATCGCCGCCCTGGCGCTCGAGGCGTTCACCGCGATGGTCAATGTCGCGGGCGAGGTTCCGGTCGACGGCTCAAATGAGGCGTCGCGGGCCCTTAAAGCGGCGTAAGCTGAGAAGATGAGCATCCGCGGCGATCGGGCTCACGGGGACCGTGAGACAGGGTCCGCAGGCTGCTGCCCGTTCTACCACGAGGCGATCGAGCTCGTGGGACGACGATGGACGGGGGCAATCCTGCGGGTCCTGATGGACGGACCTCTGCGCTTCTCGGAGGTGGCTCAGGCCGTCCCCGAGCTCTCGGACCGGCTCCTGTCCGAACGGATGAAGGAGCTCGAGTCCCGAGGGATCGTCGAGCGCACGGTCAGGCCGGGCCCCCCGCTGCGGGTCGAGTACGAGCTGTCGGTGATGGGTCGCGAGCTCGAGCCCGCGCTCTCCGAGCTCGAGCGCTGGGCTCGCCGCTGGCTCAGGCCGCACCGGCACGCGCGCGTGTAGCGCTCGCGTCTCGAACGCTCTAGCTGAGGCTCGCCGAGCGCGCCTTCGTCCCGTCCCGCCAGGTCATCCGCGAGCCTACGAGTCGCAGCGAGGACGGGTCGATCCCCGTACCTGAGTCGAGCAGCGAGCTCTTGGCGCCCGTGAAGCGATGCACCTCGTAGGTCGATCGTCGCGTCCGCACCAATGATTCGTCGACGGCGATCCACCCGACCGCGCCGTCGCCCCGAAGCACCAGCGACTGGACCAACACGAAGGTCTCGGGCCCGAGTCGAAGGGTCCCGGCGGTCAGGTTCTCCGGCCGTCTGGCGCTCGCCAGGTTCCGCACCACCAAGGTCGAGGAGCCGGTGTCCACGCCGCAGTGCTCGAGTCCGTAGGCGACGATCGCGCCGACGAGCCTGACCGGCGCGACGTGCCCGGGCGGCAGGTTGCACACTGCCGCGCCCCCGAGCTTCTGGCGCGCACCGGTGGCGTCGAGGCAGCCGTAGACGGAGCCGTGCCACGAGAACACCTGCGCGGTGCGGTCGGCGGCGAGTGTGAGCGCCCCTTGGGGCAGGCACGACGCGCGGGCGGCGGCTGATGGCGGGGCCGCCGAAGCCCAGACGGCGAGCACGAGGGTCGCCGTGCACGCGAGCAACGACGTGGAGATCACCTTGCCGAGCCGAGGCATGATCGTTCGCACCGTAACGGCTCCGCCGCCGGGGACGCAAGCTCCCATGCGGCGCGCCGGTAAGGTTCGCGCTCGCTACAACCCAGCTGACCCGATCAGGAGCCTCCAGGATGGCAGACGCCCCGCTCACCCCCGATGACGTCATGGCCCTCGCGAAAGAGCACGAGATCCGCTTCATTCGGCTCTGGTTCACCGACATCCTCGGCCAGCTGAAGTCCTTTTCGATCAACGCGACTGAGCTCGCCGACGCGTTCCAGGGCGGGATGGGCTTCGACGGCTCGTCGATCACCGGCTTCAACGCCATCGAGGAGTCGGACATGCTCGCCATGCCCGATGCCACCACGTTCTCGAGGCTGCCGTGGAGCCCGTCCGAGGCCGGGGTGGCCCGCATGTTCTGCGACATCCTCACTCCCGAGCGCACCCCGTACGAGGGCGATCCACGCCATGTGCTCCGCCGCGCCCTCGAGCGTGCGTCGGCGATGGGGTTCGATCACTTCTACGTCGGGCCCGAGCTCGAGTACTTCTACTTCCGCGACTCCAAGTCCACCGAGGTCCTCGACGAGGGCGGCTACTTCGATCTCACGACGCTCGACGCCGGCTCTGACCTGCGGCGCGAGACGGTCATCGCCCTCGAGCAGTTCGGCATCCATACCGAGTACACCCATCACGAGGTCGGGCCGAGCCAGCACGAGATCGACATGCGCTATGCCGACGCGCTGAAGATGGCCGATGACTGCATGACCTATCGGATCACGGTCAAGGAGTTCGCCCTCAAGTACGGCTGCCACGCGACCTTCATGCCCAAGCCCCTGTTCGGCGAGAACGGCTCGGGCATGCACACCCACCAGTCGCTGTTCAGGGGTGGGCGCAACGCCTTCTTCGACGCCGACGACACCTACTTCCTCTCCGACGTGGGTAAGGCGTTCATCGCCGGCCAGCTCCGCCACGCGCGCGAGATCTCCTCGATCTTCGCCCAGTGGGTCAACTCGTACAAGCGCCTCGTGCCCGGGTACGAGGCGCCCGTGTACGTCGCTTGGTCGCGGCGCAACCGCTCCGCGCTCGTGCGCGTCCCCATGTATCACCCGGGCAGCGAGAAGGCGACCCGGATGGAGCTGCGGTGCCCGGACCCCGCGTGCAACCCGTACCTCACCTTCGCGGTCCTGCTCCAGGCCGGACTTGAGGGGATCGAGCACGGTTACGAGCTGCCCGACGCGATGGAGAAGAACCTCTATCACCTCTCGCCCGACGAGCGCAAGCGGTTGGGTATCGAGCAGCTTCCCGAGACGCTCGGCGAGGCGATCGAGCTGACCGCGGAGTCCGAGCTCGTCCTGCGGACGCTGGGCGAGCACATGTTCAACCGCTACATCGAGATCAAGCGGCAGGAATGGGACGACTACCGCGTGCAGGTCACCCCATGGGAGCTGGAGCGGTACCTGCCCGTGCTGTAGCCGCGGACGCGCAATCGGCTGACAGGGCGGGACCGGCAGGCGAAGGCCGGTCGAGCCGGCGGTGGATTGTGTTCGTCAATCAGGACGGCATCATCCTGAGCGCGACCGTGCGCGCCCTTGCCGAGCTCGGCGTGCTCGACGCCTCACTGGCGGGCGAGAGGGCGATCGCTGACCTCTTTCCCGACGCCGACCTCGCTGAGGCCGGCTTCGGCTACCTGCGCGTGGGACTGCGGTGCCTGACCAGTCAGGGCTGGCTCGAGGATCCACCTACCGGCGATCCCACCACCACCAAGGTTCGCTGGAGTGCCACCGGTCGCATGGTGGCGCCCTACTTCGACAGCTACGTAGCGGCGGGCTCGTTCCTCGCCGGGTTCGATCGTCGCGAGGACGAGGCTTGGTCGCAGCCGTGGGTTGAGCGGCAAGTCGACTCGTTCGTCGAGCTCTCAGAGCTCGCGGGCGAGCGCTGGCGGCTCGGGCCCGAGCTCGGAGCGCAGACCAGCGCGCTCGTCACCACCCATCTCGACGCCACCCTGGCAGTGCCCGCCATGCTCTGGCTCAGGGAATCCGAACGCCTCGGGGAGGATGGGCCGAGCCTTCCCGACGACCCCTTCGGCGAGGCGATCGCCATCGTGCTGCGGACACTCGGCTGGGTCGACGACGACTGCACGTGGACGCCGGCCGGTCGCGAAGCAGCCACGCTGTCCGTCCACTTCGGCATGGCGGCCTCGTACCTGCCGATGCTCGCGCGGCTTCCCGAGCTCTTTCGTGGCCAGGTGACGGTCACGTCCAGCGCGGGGGAGCGCGAATGGCACGTCTACCGTCGGCTCAACGTGCTCGCCAGCGCCACCGCCCATCGGCGCTACTTCGCCGACGCCGACGACGTGTTCCTCGAGCTCTTCAGCCGCGAGCCGATGCATGAGCAGCCCCGCTACATCGCGGACATGGGGTGCGGGGACGGTAGCTGGCTCGCGCACCTGTATGAGCTGATCATGGCGCGCACGGTGCGCGGGAAGCTCGCCGGGGAGTGCCCCCTGCTCATGGTGGGCATCGACTACAACCTCGCCGCCCTCGACCAAGCCCGCCGCCTGCTCGAGGCGTCGGGCATCCCGGCCCTGCTCATCCAAGG
>JALYZL010000165.1 GCA_030948875.1 Actinomycetota bacterium | reverse complement strand
GGCCCGCGCCGCCACCCCCGGGACCACCGCTCGTGGCGATGTAGTAGTGGATCTCACCCTGCGCCGCGTACTGCTTGAACTGCGAGAGGGTGAGGTTGCCGCCCTGGTTGCTGAAGCCGCCGATGGCCATGACCGGCGCGCCGCCCGTGGCGAGCTCGAGCGAGGCCGCGCTCTGCGATCCCGAGACAGCAGCCACCCAGCGGTAGCGGGAGCTCCCGGACTCAAGCGCCTTCACCGACGCGCTGCTGACATTCCCTGAGTCTCGCCCACCACCGCCCCCGCCGAACCCGAAGCCCGAGCCCGAGCTCGGACCCGCGGAGGGAATGGAGCCACCGTGCGTCGTGGTGATCGTCTGCGCCGAGTAGGCGATCGGCCCGGCCATGCACGCCACCGCGGTGAACAGAGCGGTGGCGAGCGCGATCCGGCGTCCGATCCGCCGTCGCCGCAGGGCGGGAGCGGCGAGAAGGCCGGCGACCGCGAAGCCGGCACTGACGAGGATGACGACGCGCAGCCAGGGCTCCCAACCCGGCATGCGGTCGAGCAGAACCCACGACCACACTGCGGTGAGGAGCACGGTGAGCGCCATCACCGCCCGCGCGGCGATCGTGGCGCGAGCGCGCCAGAGCACGCTCCCGGTAATGGCGACGAGGGCGGCGATGGCCGGCGCCAGCGCCACCGTGTAGTAGGTGTGGATGACTCCGCTTCCGAGGCTGAAGACGAGGCCGCTGACGATCAGCCAGCCGCCCCACAGGAGCAGCGCCGCGCGCGTGCGGTCGGTGCGGGGCGCCCGTCGCGTAAGCCATAGGCCGGCGACGAGCGCGACCAGCGCGCCGGGGAGCAGCCAGGATGCCTGCCCGCCCATCAGATCGTTGAACAGACGCAGGACCCCGGTCGAGCCGCTGAAGTTCGCGCCGCCGCCCCCTCCGCCCGGACCGGTGGCGCCGAAGATGCGGCCGAGGCCGTTGTAGCCGAGGATGAGATTGAAGATGCTGTTGTTGGGCGAGCCGTCGATGAACGGGCGCGACCCCACCGGCCATAGCGCCACGATCGCCACCCACCAGCCGCCGCTCACGACGATCGCGAGCGCCCCCGCCGCCATCTGCCCGACCCTCCTGCGCAGCCCCGTCGGCGCCGCCACCAGGTACACGAGCGCGAAGGCAGGCAGGACCAGGAACGCCTGGCCCATCTTGGCCAGGAAGGCGAAGCCGATCATCGTCCCGGTGGCGAGCACCCAGCGTGTCGACGCGCCCTCGAGCGCCCGGGTCAGGCAGTAGGCGCCGGCGACGAGGAGGCAGACGAGGAGGGCGTCGGGATTGTTGAAGCGGAACATGAGCGCCGCGACCGGAGTTATGGCGAGCATGGCGCCGGCGAGCAGGCCCGCGCCTGGTCCGAACCACCGCTTCACCGCCGCGTAGAGCAGGGCGACGGCCGCCACGCCCTCGAGCGCCTGGGGGACGAGCATGCTCCAGCTGCTGAAGCCGAAGATCCGCCCCGACAGCGACATCACCCACAGCGAGGCCGGCGGCTTGTCGACGGTGATGAAGCTCGACGGGTCGAGGGAGCCGAAGAAGAACGCCTTCCAGCTCTTGGTGCCTGCCTCAACGGCGGCGGCGTAGAAGGTGTTGGCGTTACCCGAGGCGCTGAGGTCCCACAGGTACGCGGCGGCGGTACAGACCAGGAGCGCGATGAGCGCCGGACGGACTAATCTGGCCCCCCCGCCCTCGCCGCGCCGCCGCCGAGGCGTGGCATGCCGGTCGGCGTCGGGCGGCCCCGCGGCGGACGGCCCCGCGGCGGACGGCTTCGTGGTCGGACGATCGAGGAGGTTTGTCGGGTTCATGGCCGGACACGGTGCTCGTCGCGGGTAAGAGCGACTGACGATGCGCCTAAGAACAACGTCTGAGTGACGCAGATTCGCGACGCAGGTCACCAACGCGTCGCGGGGCTGCCGAACCTGGTCGAGGAACGCAACCCACCGTCACGTTTCTCGACCAGGCTCCGATGACGACCCAGGAGGAGTCACGTATGCGTGACGGGGATGACAACTTGGCGCCGACTTAGCACCGGACGTACAGGTGCTCCGGCGGGGTCGCGCCGGCGCCGGCCGGGTCAACTTCTACGTTGCTCTTACCCACCCGTCCTAATGTCGCCGGTAGCGCGTCGACTGCCGGGAGACTTCGCGCCTCGCGTGCGGTCGGGCCGTACCCCGCCGGCCCGGCCGCTCGATCTTCGACTGTGAGTTCTCCGCTCCGGCTGCGTCACATGAGTGATCCCAAACGTGCAGCGCGACGCCAGGTCGACCGCAGTGGCTGCGGTCTCCCTGGACATCTGAGCTCGCGACTGCCAGCGCGGTCGGGCCGTCCCCCGCGGCCCGACCGCGCGCCAAGGGCCCGCGTGCCCTAATTCGCCAGCTGGTCAATCAACCACCCGGCGTGATCCATCAGCCGCTCGATCGGGAACCGGTCGGGATCGGTGAGGGTCAGGCGCGCGGCTTCGTTGGCGAGGGTCGACAGCGTGCGGGCGGTGAGGACGGGGTCGGGCATCTCGCGCCCCGGGGCGAGACCGGGACGCACGAGGTCGGCGAGGATCGCGAGGACGGCGTCTCGGCCGGCGCCGATCTGCTCGCGCAGCATCTCCGGGGCGCCCTCCTGGGGCATGAGGACGAGCCGCCAGGTGACCGGGTCGCCGTCCACCGCCTCGAGGTAGCCGCGGAGCGCGCCGAGGAGCATCTCGCGCGAGCTGCCATGCCAGTTGGGAGGCGGGAGGATCCTCGCGAGCTGGGCGCGAGCGCGCGCGGTCTCGCGCGCGAGCATCGCCTCGAGGAGCCCGCCGAGGTCGTTGAAGTGGCCGTAGACGACGGGGCGCGTGATCCCCGCACCGCGGGCGACCGCCTCGATCGAGACGGCGTGAAACCCCGCCTCGCCGACGATCGCCTTGGTCACGTCGAGGAGCTGCTCGCGCCGCTCGGCGCCGGTCATGCGGGGTTGGGGTCGCGGGGTCACCGACATGGTGCTTGACAACGTAGCTTACACGAGTGTAACTTTCGGCTGCGTAACTTAGCAGCGCCGCCGTAACCAGAGACAGCCCCAAGGAGAGGACCGATGTCCGCAAGCAGCCGCACCGAGCAGCCGTCCGCGCCGGACACCGTCGACGTCGTGATCGTCGGCAGCGGCTTCTCCGGCC
>JALYZL010000120.1 GCA_030948875.1 Actinomycetota bacterium | reverse complement strand
GCCAGGAACAGGACGATCACCGCGGCCCCGAAGATCGCCGGGACGACGGTGATCGCGAACGGGGCCGGACCGGCGAAGAGCCCGACCGCGAGCCCCAGGCCGTCGACCACGAACGTCGCCATGTACACGCCGTAGAGGATCGCCAGGAAGGCGATCATCCGGCAGGCCACGAGGCGCGGTTCCATGCCCGAGCGCCGCACCGCCCACGCGGTGAGCGCGACCCCGCCCGCCCCGGCGGCCGCAAACAGCCGCGTCGCCGCCAGCCCGGCCATGGTGATCTGGTAGCTCGCGCGCCAACCGATCCGCGTGGAATCGGCGCCAGCCGATTTCACAAAGACGGCCCGGAACAGCGCCACGTAGCCAATGAAGGAGAGGATCTCGAACCCCGCCGCGAGCACAAGCCACCAAACGTTGCCGCGCGAGATGCGGTCCCAGGCGTCGTGGAGGCCGACGATCTTGGGGAGCACGAAGTACAGGAAGGCAATGCTCGAAGCGACGAACAGGCCAAAGCCAACGAGCCGCTTGCGGTTGAACGCCACACGCGGCATCTCCTCCGGCGCCGACCCGTGGGCGGGGCCGGCGTGGCTGCTCGAGCCCGGCGCCCGTGGGAGTGGGAGCCCTAACCGAGCCACGGGAACGACCTACGCCGTCGCCGCCCGTGCCTCGAGCGCCTGGAGGACGCCGGAGAGCCCGGTCGCGAGCCGCTCGCCGCGCGGCACGCCGGCGCGCACGGCCTCGGCCAGCGCGAGCCCCGCGAGCAGATCGATCGCGTAGTGCTCTCCGAGATAGACGAGCGCGAGCCCCAGCGTGAGCGCGTAGGCCCATCCGATCGTGCCCGACACGGGACCCACCTCGGACATCAGATGGGCAGCCGTGACGGAAGTGGCGAAGTGAAGCGACGGCATGGCAGCTAGCGGATTTCCTCCAAGAACATCGTAGAGCGGACCCCAGCTGTCACCCCAGAACTGCTCGCCGTACTCGAGCATCATCCGCCGCGCTCGCGTTCCCGCCGCGTCCTCGAGCTGGCCGTGCTCCGCCGCCCACCACGGCGGTGCGGTCGGTATCGCCCAGTAGAAGACGGCGCCCAGGTCGAACACCGCGTACATTCGCGCGGCGGCGCTCGAGAATTGCCCGGGCCTTCGCCAGCGAACGTATGCGACGCTTCCGTGGGGTACGACGAACCAGATCCAGTGGCACCAGACGAGCACACGTTCGAAGCGATTCACCGTGCCGGGAGCGGAGAGCCCTCGCTGCAGGCGCAGGGTCGGTGGCGCGCCGAGCCCGAGGACGCGGTCGATGGCGATCGGATAGCCGACGCGCACGCGTGCCGCCAGCCGCTCGGGATCGTCGTTGGGCATCTCGTAGGCGCTGACGTACGCCCACATGTTGAGGGCGCACACGGCCGCGTCTCGGGCGATCGAGCGTCGCTTGGCCACGCACAGCGCCGCCGGTGCGATCGCGGCGACGCCGAGGACCGCGGCCGGCGCCAACGCGAGCCGTCGCCTGAGCACGGGGGCGACCGCGCCCGCGGCTACGAAGGCCCAGGCGGTCGCTCTGATAGCCCTCGACACCCGCAACGCGCGCTGAGTATACGTTTGGGCGCCCGCCGGACCGAGGCGCAGCGCCCAGCACTACGTCCCACCGTGCGCGGGTAGTGGCCGAGCGCCGCCCGTACGGCCTCCAGCGTGTGCTGGGGGTCAACGCGCTGTTCTCGACCGCGTACGGGAACGTCGGTTCCTCGATCTACTACGCGCTCGGGCTGGTGGCATCGTTCGCCCTCGGCCTGACGCCGGTCGTCTTCGTCCTCACCGGGATCATCTTCTTCCTCACCGCCGCCAGCTACGCGGAGGCAACGGCGATGTTTCCCGAGGCGGGCGGCTCCTCGAGCTTCGCGCGCCACGCGTTCAACGAGTTCTGGTCCTTCTTCGCCGCCTGGGGCCAGATGCTCAACTACGTGATCACGATCGCCATCTCGGCCTTCTTCGTGCCCCACTACATCGGCGGCCTGTTCTGGCCCTTCCTCAAGACCTCGCCGGGAGACATCTTCTTCGGCATCGGCGTAATCGTTCTCCTCAGCGCGCTCAACGTGGTCGGCGTCAAGGAGGCGGCGCGTCTCAACATCCTGCTGGCGATCATCGACTTCTCCACCCAGCTGCTCCTCGTCGTCATCGGCGCCGTGCTCGTGCTCTCACCGCACGTCCTCATCAGCAACATCCAGCTCGGGACCGCGCCCCACTGGAAGGACTTCCTCATTGCCATCCCCGTGGGGATGATCGCCTACACGGGGATCGAGACGATCTCCAACATGGCCGAGGAGGCACGGGACGAAGCGCACACGATTCCCGCGGCGATCATGCGCGTCGTCTTCGCGGTGTTCGTGATCTACGCCGCGCTCCCGGCGGTAGCGCTCTCCGCCCTGCCCGTCCGCTGCGTCCACGGCCACTGCCAGACGCTGCTCGGCGTGGCCGAGGACAAGGGCGGCTTCGCCGGAGACCCGGTGCTCGGGATCGTGCGCCACCTCCACCTGGGCCCGCTCCAGCACGCCGGCGAGATCTACGTCGGGCTGCTGGCGGCCACCATCCTCCTCATCGCCACCAACGCCGGGATCATCGGTGTCTCGCGACTTGTCTACTCGATGGGGCTGCACCGGCAGCTGCCCGATCGCGTGCGCGAGCTCCATCCGAGGTTCCGGACGCCGTGGATCGGCATCCTGGTCTTCGGCGCCATCGCCTGCCTCACGCTGATCCCTGGTCAGGCCACCTTCCTCGGGAACATGTACGCCTTCGGGGCGATGCTCTCCTTCACCATCGCCCACGTCTCCGTCATCCGGCTGCGGCTCGCCGACCCCGGGCGCGAGCGCCCCTATCGTGGTCCCGGCACGCTCCGAATCGCCGGTCGCGACCTGCCTCTGTTCGCCGTCCTCGGCGGGCTTGGGACGTTCCTCGCCTTCGTCACCGTGACCGTGCTCCATTTCGCCGTGGCCATCGCCGGCATCGGATGGCTGATCAGCGGGATCGTCATCTTCATCCTCTACCGGCGCGGGCAGGAGCTCGACCTGACGACCACGACGAAGGTGGTGACTCCGCAGGTGATCGACCACGAGGTCGAGTATGAGTCCGTGCTCGTGGCCTTCGACGAGGTAAAGGCCTACGAGCAGACGGTCATGGCCACCGCGGCGAGCCTGGCGTCGCACCGGCGCCGGGGCATCCACGTTCTGGTGACGATCACCGTTCCTGCCACGAGCCCCATCGACGCGGCGATGCCCGAGGAGGAGGCGGCGGCGCAGGCGATCATCGACGCCGCCAAGACGCAGGTCGGCCGGCGCGTATCGGGCCACTGGGAGAAGGTGCGACCGGGCCAGACCGGACGGCGGATCGTCGACGAGGCGCTGGCCATCCAGGCCCGGGCGATCGTCGTCTCGCTGCCCGGGCGCGGCGGCGGCGCCTCCTTCGACAAGACGATTGCCACCCTGCTGCGCGAGCGCCCGTGCCGGGTCATCATCGAGTCCGTTCCGCACTAGGCCCGCGACGGACCCTTATCGCTGGACCGCGGCGGGGCGGGCGAGTATACGTTCGCCCATGGAGATGCTGTCTGCGGTCACCCGCGCGCTGCGCCCGGGCCTGAACAAACAGCCGCGCGAGCCCGCGCCGAGCACCCGCATCCGCGTCGCCGCCGGCCTCGAGGTCGTCCTTGCCGTCGCCCTCGCGACCGCCGCCGTCGCGGCGCTTCAGTCGACGGCGCCCGCGACCGGACTCGGCGTGCTCTACCTGCTCTCGGTCCTCGCGGTCGCGATCCGCAGCGGTGAGCGCGCCGCGCTGGCCACCGCGCTCCTGAGCGTGATCACCTTCAGCTACCTGTTCATCCCGCCGCGCCACGAGCTGGCGATCGCCCATTCGCAGGACGTGGTCGAGCTCGTCGTGCTCCTGATCGCCGCCGTCGTCGTCGGCCGGCTGGCGGCGGCCGGGCGCCAGCGCGCCGCTGAGAGCGAGGGCCGCGCCCGCCTGGCGGCCGCCAGAGAG
>JALYZL010000091.1 GCA_030948875.1 Actinomycetota bacterium | reverse complement strand
CGCACCGCCCTATGCCTTGATCGCGCTCATGTTCAGCCACACGTACTTGAGCACCAGCGGCGTACCCGCACAGCGCGTCAGCACGCTCGTGTCGAGCAGGTCAGTCAGCGCCACGTCAGCTCGCGAGGGGCGAACTCGACCGATGCTACCGGCGTCACGGCGCGACCTGTCGGATGCGGCAAATCTAGGTCTAACTCAGGTGAACGTGCGTCGGGCAAGCTCGAGGAACTCCGCCGCGGCGGGTGCGTGGCGGCGCCCTTCGCGCCACGCCAAGGTGATGTCACGCGTCAGCCCGGGGCTGGTCAGGGTCACGGCGGCTGTGTCGGCGCCGGGGCTCTCGGCATCTGAGCGGGGGAGGATGGCCACGCCGAGTCCGCGGGCCACGAGCCGGCGGATCCGCTGGCTCTCGTTGGACTCCAATGTGACATGCGGCTCGTAGCCGGCGTCGCGTCCCGCCGAGACCAGCACCTCTCGCAGCCTCGAGCCGTCGCGGTAGCTGATGAAGCGCTCGCCCGACAGCTCGGCCATGCGGATCCGATGGCGCCCGGCCAGGGGATGGTCGGCGGGAAGCACCGCGACGATCTCCTCGGAGACGAGCTGCTGGAGACCAAGTCCGTGGCTCTCGATCCGCTCGGTGACGGAGAGAAAGGCGAGGTCGAGCTCGTCGACGCGAAGCATCTCCGCCAGCTCCTCGCTCGACTGCTCGCGAACCGTCAGCTCCACGCCGCGATGGCGCTCGTGGAAGATCGCCAGCACGAGTGAGACGTCTACCGGTCCCATGGTGTGCATCGCCCCCACGGTGACGTGCCCCCTCTGTACCCCGCGGAGCGCCTCCAGCTCCGATTGCGCGGCGTCGACCTCGGCGAGGATCCGCCGGGCCCGGTCGACAAGCAGCTCACCGGCGTCGGTGAGCGCAACGCGGCGCGTGGTGCGTTCCACGAGCGGGAGGCCGACCTCGTCCTCGAGGCGGCGGATCTGCTGCGACAGAGCCGGCTGGGCAATGTGCGCGCGCGCGGCCGCGCGTGTGAAGTGCCGCTCTTCGGCCAGCGCCAAGAGGTACCGCAGCTGGCGCAGTTCCATAAGCACAGCCTATAGATTCTAGCCAATACCCGTCTTTGACATCTAGAGCGATCGGGTCCATCCTTCTTCGAGCAATACCTCTCCTCCCTCCGAGCGCGCCCCGTTCCCGGCCTCATATCCGCCGGTGCGGGGCGCTCTCATTTAGGGAGCGACCGATCCTCAGCCTTCGGTCGCGAGCGAGGCGAAGATCGCCGTCTCTTGGGCGGCGAAGAGCGCGCGCGGCCCGAAGGCGACGGCGACCAGGAGCTGACCGGAGTTGGTGGCAGCGCCCGCACCGGCAAGGGCACTGCCACCCGGATAGCGGTAGGTCCGGACTAAGCCGCCGGCCAGCCCCATGAACGACTGTGTGGTGTCGTCTCCCGCGCTGAGGCCGGCCGGCAGCCGGCTGGCGAACCGCTGCAGCGCTACCGCCAGGATCCGGCGGCTCAGCGCGCGCGACGGCCCGCCCGCGCCGGCAACCTGACGATTGATCGAGAACACCACCATGCCCGCCCGGCGATCGGGGCTGAGGTAACCGTCGAGCAGACCCGGCGCGCTGTCGGCCATCGGCCGCCACTGCTTCGGCCGGCAGAAGGCCAGGCCGAGGTCGCGGAGCCGCCCCGCGACCAGGGCTGGAAAGGCGACCTGACGTCCAGCCGTCGCGATCAGGCGACCATTGACGTAGACCTCGAGTCGATAACGGCCGGGCGATAAACAGCTTCCCGTCGCCGACAGGTACCCGGCGCGGTCGAAGACCATCCCGTCGCCGTTGACCCCCTCGCCGGGCGTGCCGGCGTCGGCGCCGGGCGAGCCGATGACGGCGCCCGAGACATCGGGGAGCACCTCCAACCCCAGTCCGCCCGGCGCTTGGAAGTACCACTGGACCGACAAGTCGGCGTAGTAGCCGATGTGGACGGCCCGGGCGATTCTGAACAGCGTGAAGGCGGGGCCGACGTCCAGACTGAGTCCGCTCGCGCTCGCGTCCTGGGGGCCACGGCCGTTGAGCGACTCCCCGTAGGCGGCGCGGGTGATGGACGCGACGATCGCGCGCTTGATCTGCGTGATGGCTGCGCCCAGCCGAGGACCGCGCCTTGCGGCGACTGAATCGATGTCGGTCAGTGCCTCGGCGAGGTAGTACTCATACGCCACCTTGTCGTTGCGACGCACGCGATGGGCGCGGTCGACGAAGATTGTCCGGCTCACCGCCTGGTCGTAGGCAGCGCGGGCGGCGTTCAGCCGGCCGAGCGCCAGCAATGCGACCCCTGCGTTGAACGCCGACACGGGGTCGGTCGGTAGCGCCGCCGCCGCCTCCCGGCTGTAGCTTAGGCCCCGCTCGATCATGGCAGTGTCGTGGCGCCGTAGGCCGAGAGCGAACAGGTCGTAGCCGGCGCTGACGAGCAAACCCGAGTCCCGAGCCCCTAGATCTATCGCTCGCTGCTCGTCGGCTACCGAGCTCGCGAGCGCTGCCGGGCTGGTTAGGCTGAGCGGCACGTCCAGCTGGGGCGAGCCCGCGGAGAACTCGGCGCGAGCCCGAAGCGTATGGGCCGGCGCGTAGTCAGGCCATGCCGCGATGGCGCGCGTGAAATCGCGAACCGCGAGCGGAAAGCTCTCGGAGTCATAGGCGACGCGGCCATCGGCGAAGGCCCCCGCCGCTCGGGTCGGGGGGAGCTGCGGACCGTTCCTCGCAATGGCAACGGCCAACGCCGCGCCGCCGACTACGAAGACGGTGGCCGTACCGGCGAACAGGCCTCGACGGCGGCGGGCGTGCGGCGTCAGCGAGTAACCGAACAGGAAGACCGCGACAGTGAACACGGTGAGCGAGATCGCGTAGCGGCCAACTTGCGCATCAGCCTCGTCAGCCTCCCGGTTGGCGCCGTCGCGCAGCGCACCGAGCCTGTACGCCTCGCGCCGGCTGGAGGCAAGGTAGTGCGCGGGGAAGAAGCGATCTCGTGCGGGTCCGAGCGGGCCGCGTGCAGAAACGGGGAGTAGCCCATAGCCCGCGGCGATCGTGCGTGTGTTGCGCTCGGTCTGCGCTGCCACCCTCAGCCAGCGCGAGCGCTCGGCGGCAAGGCCCGCGCGGCGCGACGCGGGCCCGAAGAACGCTTGCTGCTCGGCCGCGGCCGCACGCGCCCGCTGTTGCTGGGCCACGTCGTAGCGGTCGACGAGCATCTGGGCCGCCTCGTTGGACTGGTTGCGAGCGCCCTGGGCAGCGGTGGCCAGCTCGGTGGCACGCGCGCTCGCGCCGGCGTTCGCGCCCAGCGCTGATGCTTGGAGGTACGCGGTCGTGGCCGCTGCCAGGGTGGTGAGGACGATCGCCACCGCCGCGAGCCTGGTAAAGCGCTGCTCGCGGCCCTCGTCGGCTTCGCCAGCGAGCTCATGGGCACCTGGTAGCTCGGGGAACTCGGGCACGAGGAAGCGGCCGGACGAGCTAGACCAGGAAGAAGAGGATGAGCGCGGTGACGGCGACGCCGACGCCGCTGAAGGCGAATAGGCGCGCCACGGCAGACCCGCTGAGCTCAGCGAAGGTGAGGAGCACCAGCGCCGCGACGAAGAGCACGGCGAGCCCGGTTAGGTGCACGCCCTTTTCGTGCAGGGTGCTGGCCTGTGTGCGCAATTGCTCGGGCGGCTGCAGGTCGAGCAGCTCGATGTCGCGCACGCGCGCCTGACTGCGGGCGTAGGCGGCGTCGTAGGTGACGCTCCCGTCGCGGCGTGTCGTGGGCAGCGGTCCTTCGAACAGCGACTGCTCGCTCCGGGCCAGTTGGAGCTCTTGCTGGGCGCGCACGCTGAGCGCGCGCGCCACGGCGGGCGTCGCGCGCGCGGCGTCGTGCTGCAGCGCGGCGGCAAGGTTCACGTGCTCCTCGTAGCGATCGAACAGCCCCAGGTCATGGATCACCGCAGCCTCGTCGGTGGCCGTCAGCTCCTGTTGCTGGAGGAGGTTCTGCTCCGCGAGCTGCTCCTTGGTCCCGGACGCCTCGTCGGCCACCGATGCCCGCCACGCCATTGTGGCGGCGAGGATGGAGACGATGACGATCCCCAGGGCGGTGTACCGGCGCAGCCGGCCGCCGCCCTCCTCTCCCTCTTCGATCGCCAGCTCCACTGCCTCGATCGCGTCCTCGGCAGGGCTTGATTCGATGTATTGCGGACGCTCCGGTTCAGCGGGCGAGGGATCCTCGGGGTCCTCCGGCGACGGCGGGGCCGGACTCACCGACCTGGCCGCTGCGGGCGGGCGTGGACGCCTGACCCTGGCTGTCCGCCGGTGGGCCCGGTAATCGGCGGGAACGTCAACGCCGGCGCGTCCTCTGAGATGCCCGGAGTGTTCGTCGCGTCTATCGGCGCGCCGCCCGCGGTGGACACCGTGGCGATGTCCGTGCTCCCGTCGCTCTGGCGCTCCACGAACGCGATCGCGTCCCGGCTCGGCGCCCAGACGGGCCGGCCCGTCAGGCCGGCGGCGCAGAGAATCGTCTTCTGCCCGCTGCCGTCAGGGTTGACGGTTTCCAGGCACGGCAGCGGGCCGGGGCCGGCGGGGGACAGGAACACCAGCTTGTTCCCCGGTGCCCAGCTGAACGCGGTCGCTGGAGAGGGAAAATTCAACGCGCGCGGCGTCCCGCCTCGGGCCGACACCACCATGTCCATGCCCGAGATCGGGACGCCGGCAGCGTCGGTCAGGTCTCGGTGAAAGGCGATCGACTTGCCGTCGGGCGACCAAGTCGGCGCGCTGTCACACCCAGTGCTCCCGCCGTGATCGGTCAAGCGACGCGGAGCGCGCGCGGGGTAGCCCGACCCGTCCACCACCCACAGCGAGCAATCCGCGCCCGAACCGACCGAAAAGACGATCTCACCGAAATTGATGGCCGCCAGCCCGGAGATCGCGGGCTCGTGGGCTCCGGCGGGGAAGGCGGTGATCCGCCCGCCGGGGAACTTCGTGCTGATGCTGCTCCGGTTGCTGAACGGACCGGTCACGTAGATCTGGCTGACGCCGGCGACCACGCGCTCGTACGCCAGCGCCGTGAGCCCGCCCGGCAACGGGAGAGAAAGCGCCGGCCTCGTGTCCGACGCTCCCGGCGGCGGACGAGTGACCTGGACGGCTGCTCCCCCGGTCCTGTTGAGCAGCCAAATCGCCGAGGTTCCGGTGGTCGGGTCGGCGCGGGCGTATGCGATGTAGCCCAGCTGCTGCGGGCGCTGGAGCGCCGGGTAGGTGAGGCTGCGCTCGACGCCGCCCGCCACCGTGCTCCACCGGATCGGCCGGTTGGTTTGGCAGGTCGCGATGCCCCCAATGCTTTGCGTGATCAGCGCGTTGATCGACAGCGTCCCGCTCGCCCGCCGACCGCGGATCCTCCCGGCGAGGCTGAACTGCTCCACTTCGGCCGTCTGGTGCGAACCCGGAGAGAAGCTATAAGTGGCCGACGCCGAGAAGCGACCGCCACGCACCGGCAGCGCATCGGTGATCAGCGTGCGCTCGAGCAGGGCATCGGTCCGGGCCCCGGCCGCGGACGTGCACGAGGCCACCCAGGGAATGCTGAAGCTCCGCACGGCACCGCCCGCGAGCCTGAACGAGATCTGGTTGGTCGGCAGCCGCTGCACGCCGTACGGACCCGCGTGTTGAGCAGTCGTCCCGGCGTAGGTAACCGACCGCACCGTGCCAGCCGCGGCAACCACGTACGACAGCGCAACGACGATCAGCGATGCGAGCAAGGTCAGCCCGAACAGTCCTCGCCGGGGCAGCAGGCGCCCTACCAGCTTCGGGATCGAAAGCACTATTCGGGCTCGACGTCGCCCTCGAGCCGTGACCACGGGGCTTGCACCGCGGTCGCCGTGGCAACGTGTCCGCGGGTACGCGAGAGCGGAGCGGGAGCGGTCGAGATCAGCTCCCAGCGTCCGTCGCGCAGGCTGAGCGTCCAGTATTCGGCGAACTCGGCGCGGCGCCGGTCGCGCCGTGCTTGTAGGCGGATCCACGCAAATACGAGCGCAGCCGGGACGAGGAACCCAAACGCGCTGTACCAGTGCCCGAGATGCGCGAAGACAATCATGCCGCCTGGGACAGTAACCAAAGACCCAGACACGTGAAAGCGACCATTACCGCGAGCATCCAATATTGCGAGCGGGTGGCGTCGTTCGCGCGGCCTTCGAGGACAAGCGCGCCATCGGGCGCAACGCGCGCGGCGGCGGGATCCCACGCACGCCGATAGAGGCCCACCGCCCGATCGTGGGCGAGCACGAGGCCGCCGACATGCCCGGCGAGCAGCACCGCGACCTCCACATACCACGCCCGGCTCGCGGTGATCATGCTGTAGTTGATCGTCGCATGGGCCGTGCCGAGTAGGTTGGCGCCATTCCCGAGCGGATCGGAGATCAGGTACGCGACCGACTGTCCCTGCTCTACGAGAAACGTGAAGTAGTGCGCGGCCACGTAGCCGAGCGCAATCGGTACGAGCGTATGCACGAAGCTGCGGGACAGCTCGCGTGTGGGTACCCGCTGACCGACACTTGTCATCCCCCTGACACCGAGCCGGTAGATGCCGGCCACCAACCCGACCACGGCGAGTAACCCGAGGGTGTCGATGAGCTCGAGTGCCGTCTCTGCGCCCAACCCAAGCCTGCCTAGGTCCGCTTGGAGCGCGGCAAGCGCCTCCGTCCATGCCGCGCCATGAGAGAGCCCGTCGAAGGCGATAGCGCCGATCATCACCGCCAGCAGGGCGACGGTTCCCGGCAACACCTCCATCGAGACCACCCCCTCGAGCGGGCGGCGTATTGCCAGCATGCCGTCGCGCCAGCGCAGCGGGGACAGCTTTGCGAACAGGCCGAAGTAGACGGAGAAGGGATCGCCGCGCGATTCCCAATCCTCGATCCCGAAGGCCGCCATGCCCGCGAGTTGCGCGATCGCGCACGCGAGCGCGAGGATCGAGATGGTCGACGGGTCGTCGCGACCGCCATAGATGAGCTCCACCCAGGCGAAGACGAGAATGCCGGCCGCTGCCGGCCAATGCCCGAGCCACCGGGGATAGCGCAGCGGCGCCGAGTGGCGGATCCCGAGCCGCCGAGCAAGCCAGGCGCCGGATCTTGCGGTCGCGCGCCACGGGTTGAAGGCGCGGAATATGTCGCCAAACAGGAAGCTCGCCACGACGAGACCGACCCAGAAGAACACGTAGACGAACACCGGCGCCAGGTTCTGGGTCGGCTCGCTCTGCTCGCCGGCAAACCCCGCGTAAACCACGAGCGCGAACATCGTCACGCCGACCGCACCGCACAATGGCGCGACCAGCCCGGGGACGCGCGCCACTACGTGCTCGCGTCGGCGCGCGAGGCGGGACTCGGGCCACAGCGTCGCCAGCCCGACGAACGAGGCGACGAGCGCGATCGAGGCGGCCCAAGCGAACAGCCACGTTGGAATGGGGAGCCCGGCCGCACCGCCGATTCCGTGGGCGGCGGCCCCCGTAGGGAGGATCGCCTGGGCCCAGAGCGCAAGGACGGTGGCCAGCGTTCCGGTGCGGAGGGGGCGAATTCGGCTCACGGCTCGACGACCACCTGGGCCAGGGTCCCGCCCGCCTTCTCGAGCTCGATCGGGAACGAGCCTTCGATCGTCGCGCGCAGGCGCAGGTAGGCCGCGCCCCCGGCGACGAGCTCCCGGTGCAGATCGTAACCGTGGAAGTGGACCTCGTCGGCGCGGTCGCTCCGCACTGTGATGTCGATCATCGCCCCTCTCCTATACGTGAGCTGGTATACGCCTCCGACGGGTACCCCAGCTCGTACGAGGATCGTCGTCGGCCCCGCGCTGCGGATCTTCGTCGCCGGCGCGAGCGCGATACCGACGAAGGACGCCGTCAGGACCACGGCCGCGATCCCGATCAGGACCATGCGCTGAGGGCCGGAGAGCGCGTGACCGCTCGAGCTCGCCCGCAGGCGACCCTGGATGCGGATGAGCACGCGTTGCTCTCCATCGAGGCCGGGAACGCTGGGACCGGCGTACTCGAACCGCACGGGGCCGTCGACGGCGAGCGAGTCGCCCGCGGCAGAGCGGATCCGTGACCGCCACCGGTCCAGCAGCTCGGGCCCGATCAGGCGACTGAGCCGCGCCTCGTCACCGGCCGCCCACGCGGGATCGAGTTCGCTGAACACCCCCGCGCCGACGAGCAGGGCATCGCGCGCGACGGGATCGTCGGCATGCGCGATGGCGCGCGCGCGGGCACGCCGGCGGCCGGTAATGCGGAATCCCGCGCCGACGCCGAGAAGCATGACGGCCAGGAACACCGCGGCGAGCACGAGCCCGGACGTCGAAGGAGGCGCCTCCTCGGGCGGGAGCGGGGGGAGGTGGCGGGCGGCCGCGAGCGCTGGGGAAGCGAGAGCCGTCGCCAGCAAGCTCAGCGCCAGCAGCGCTCCTCTGGGCAGCACCCGTTCCACGAGCTTCGACATCGACGAGGAACATACTGTCGAGAACACCGGTCGAAGCACCATTTTGGGGGTGTGGCATTTGTCACTCTTGACACAAGTTCGGCGAGATGCAATTGTGTTCCTGGGGTGAGCACTACTACCGCACCTGCATCCGGGACGGATGCCC
Organism: Actinomycetota bacterium; assembly: GCA_030948875.1. Lineage (GTDB taxonomy): Bacteria > Actinomycetota > Thermoleophilia > Solirubrobacterales > Solirubrobacteraceae > Palsa-465. Next base: position 5,027 of record JALYZL010000091.1, on the reverse strand, counting down.
TGCAGGCCGACACCTGGTGGTCGAAGTTCAACGTCCACCGCGTTCCGCCCGGGCATATCGTTCTCACGGCCTTCGGGTCCTACCTGATCGTGGGCCTCTCGTGGCTCGCCGGGGCACCCGTGTGGGTCGCCTTCCCGCTGTCGATCTTGCCGTGGCTCCCCATCGCCTTCGTGGAGGTCGAGTGGACCTACAAGCACTACGGCTGGTTCGTCATCTTCTTCGTCATGGCCCTCGTGCAGACGATCCACTACAGCGAGCACGTGATCGAGGTCATTCAGGTCCACATCTTCAATACGCCGGTACCGAAGGCACTGGCATTGTTCTCGCAGCTCAACGTCGAGGGCGTGCACTTCTTCGGCGACAGCTTCCTGACCCTGGGCACGCTCGCCCTCATCTACAGGTTCCCTCGGAACCCGTGGCTATGGGTCGCGCTCCCGTTCCAGATCGCCCACCAGGCCGAGCACACCTTCCTCTTCTGGCAGCACGTGGTCAACGGTTACCCGCCCGGCGGCCCCGGCCTGCTCGCCACCTCGGTCCGCGGTGACGGCGCGATCGCCGGGCTCCTGAACCGGCCCGACCTACACTTTATCTACAACACCCTGTACACGATCCCGTTCGTGGGCGCTTTCATCTACCAGCTGAAGCAGACCTATGACGAGAGCCTCGAGGAGGCCTTCCCGACAGCGTCTCGGTCCGATCTGCTCAAGGCCAGTAAGCACATGGAGACCTTCAACTACGCTCCCGGCGAGACCGTGGTGGCGCCGGGTGACCTCGCCCATCGTCTCTACGTCATCACCGAGGGCGAGGCCGCGGTGCTCGACAACGACAATGGTCGGGAAGTCGAGATTTCGGTCCTCGGCCACGGCAAGATCTTTGGCGAGCACGGGCTATTGGTCCCGGGCGCGGTACACGACAAGACAATTCGCGCCAAGACCAGGCTGTCGGTGCTGGTGATGGACGAGGACACCTTCAAGCACATGATGGTCGCCTCGCACGACACACCCCCGCCGCCTGACCCCGCGACGCCCCCGCTGCTTACCTGGCCAGCCCACTAGACGAGCGCGACGAACGAAGAGAACCCGACTCGACATGCTGCTCCAACTCGCAATCCAGTTCTACACCCATGACAAGGCGCAGGGCTTCATCGTGGTCGTGATCGTCTGCGGATCGATGATCGCGTTCGCGTCGTGGGTGGCGTATACCAACTTCGGGCCACCCTCCAAGCGGCGCGGCCGTCAGGAACCGAAGCCTTAAAGCTCCCGGTCCCTGTCGGAGCGGGCTGTCGCATTGTCACGCCGGGCCGGACGCGGGACGGCGCGCGCTCATGTTCAGCCGCACGTACTCCAACACCAGCGGCGTACCGGTGCGCGCCAGCACACGGTCGATGAATGGCCCGCGCAGGCCCTCGGGTAGGGGATCGAGGTGACGCACCAGGCATACGGTCTCGACGAAAGGGCGAGGGTCGGCGAGCTCGACCCGCTTGGGCTCGAGCCAGCACTTCACGTCGCTGAAACCGGCGCGCGTTAGCCGGATCGCCGTCTCCTCGGCATCTGCATAGTTCCACGGGCGCTGCCAGCCGACGAAGTAGTGATCGAAGGGCTCCTCGGCCGCCACCGAGTCGGACGCGGCGCGGAACGCGTCGATGTTGCCGACGGCGCCGCATTGGGCCACGAGACGGCCGCCGGGCTTGAGCGCGCGGTGGAGCCGGGCGAACAGCTTGTCGTGATCGGGGATCCAGTGGAAGGTGGCGTTCGAGAACACCGCGTCAACGGGCTCGGGCAGGTCGAGCTCGGCGAGATCCTGGAAGAGCACGGTTGCGCTGTCGCCCAGCGCGCTGCGGGCGTGTTCGATCATCGAGGGCGCGGCGTCGACGGCGTACACCCGGCCGCGCGGGACGCGGTCCGCGAGCAGCGCGGTCACACGCCCGGAGCCGCAGCCCGCGTCGAGCACCACCTCATCTCCCCCGAGGTCGAGCCGGTCGAGCTGCTCGAGCGCCCACGCGAGCTGAGGATCGGAGATGCGGTCGTAGGTCGCCGCGTTCCAATCGCGATTGGCCGCGGCGCTCATAGCGCGGTGGTGACGGGGCCGGAACGTTCGCGGTCGTGCTCGTAGGCCTCGATCGCCTCGGCCTGGGCGAGCGTGAGGGCGATGTCATCGAGCCCATTGAGGATCCGACGCTTGATCTCGGGATCGATCTCGAAGCGCGCTGTCCCTCCGGCCCAGCGCACCTCCTGCTCCGCCAGATCGACCTGAGCTTCGCCCGCCTCGCGGATCGCCGCGCACTCCTCGGCGGTCAGCTGCACCGGGAGGAGGCCGATCTTGGTGCAGTTGGAGCGAAAGATGTCGGCGAAGCTCGGCGCGATGATGGCTTGGAATCCGTAGTCCTCGAGCGCCCAAGGGGCGTGCTCGCGGCTCGAGCCGCAGCCGAAGTTGCGCCCAGCGAGGAGGATCGGATTGCGGGGCAGCTCCCAACCCGGCTCCTTGGCCCAGTCGTAGAACAGGAACTCCCCGAACCCGGTGCGCTCGACGCGCTTGAGGAACTGCTTGGGGATGATCTGGTCCGTGTCGATGTCGTCGCGGTTCAGCACGCTGACCCGGCCGGTGATGGTCTCGATCGCTTTCATGACTGGCTCCACTCCCTGATGTCGACGAACCGCCCCTCGATCGCCGCGGCGGCGGCCATCTGGGGGGAAACGAGATGCGTGCGTCCGCCCTGTCCTTGGCGCCCCTCGAAGTTGCGATTCGAGGTCGAGGCGCAGCGCTCGCCGGGTTTGAGGATGTCCGGGTTCATGCCCAGGCACATCGAGCACCCGGCGCCACGCCAGTCGAAGCCGGCGCGGCGGAAGACCTCGTCGAGCCCCTCGCGCTCGGCCTGGGCCTTGACCTGCTGGGATCCTGGGACGACCATCGCGTAGACGCTGTCGGCCACCCGCCGCCCGTCGATGACCTCGGCGGCGGCCCGCAGGTCCCCGATGCGTGAGTTCGTGCACGAGCCGATGAACACGCGGTCGAGCGCGATCTCCTGGACCGCCGTGCCCGCGCGAAGGCCCATGTACTCGAGCGCGCGCTCGTCCTGCTCGGACTCCGCCGCGGGGACGCTGCCGGTGACGCCGACGACCATGCCCGGGTTGGTGCCCCACGTAACCATGGGGCTGAGCGCCGCAGCGTCGATCACCAGCTCGCGATCGAAGCTCGCGCCCTCGTCGCTGCGCAGCTCGCGCCACTCGTCGGGAGTCAACGACGGCGCCGCGGGGCGGCCCATGACGAAGTCGAACGTGTTCTCGTCGGGGGCGATCATGCCGGCGCGGCCGCCACCCTCGATCGTCATGTTGCATACGGTCATCCGCCCCTCCATCGACAGGGCTTCGATCGCCGGCCCGGAGTACTCGACGACGTGGCCGGCCGCGCCGGAGACTCCGATCTCGCCGACGGTGGCGAGGATCAGATCCTTGGCGGTGACGCCGTAGCCGAGGTCGCCCTCGTAGCGGATCCGCATCGAGCGGGGCTTGGACTGGACCATGCACTGCGTCGCGAGCACGTGCTCGACCTCGCTCGTCCCGATCCCGAAGGCCAGCGCCCCAAAGGCGCCGTGGGTCGCGGTATGCGAGTCGCCGCAGACGATCGTCATCCCGGGCTGGGTGACGCCGAGCTCCGGCCCGATCACGTGGACGATGCCCTGGCGATCGGAGCCGAGCGAGTAGATGGGGATCCCGAACTCGGCGCAGTTACGCTCGAGGGTCTCGACCTGGACGCGCGAGAGCTGATCGCGGATCCGGGCGGCGACGGGGGTTCCGTCGGTGGGAACGTTGTGGTCCGCGGTGGCGACGGTGCGATCGGGACGGCGTACCGTCCGGCCGGCGAGGCGCAGACCGTCGAAGGCCTGCGGACTGGTGACCTCGTGGACGAGATGCAGGTCGATGTAGATGAGACCGGGAGCGACCTCGTGGGCCTCCCAGATCTTGTCGAACAGGGACTTGGGCATGGTGTGTCTGTCAGCTCCTCCTCAGGCCCGCGCTGACGATCGCCAGCAGCGTGGCCTCATCGGGTCCAGGATTCTCGAAGTGGTGGGGAAGGTCGGCGTCGAAGGTCACGCAGTCGCCGGTCGCGAGCTCGTAGCGCGCGGTGTCGCACAGGAGCACGACCTGCCCGGCCTCGACCAGCGCCGTCTCGCGACTCCCCGGCTCGTGCATCGGCCGATCGCCGGCGCCACCGGTCTTGGCCCCGGCGGCGAGCGTGTGCCGCGACAGCTCGGCGCGCTGGCCGGGGAGCGGCGGCGTGAGGATCTCGTAGCGGTGACCGCGCGCGCACGCGGGTCCCTTGCGCCGCTCGGCGCGCCGGACGACGGTGACCGCGCCGCCCTCGTCGAGTCGCAGCAGCTGCGACAGCCGCAGCTCGAGGCCGGCAGCGATCCGCGCCGCGACCTGCAGCGTCGGGCTCGTCTCGCCCCGCTCGACCTGCGAGAGCATCGGCGCGCTGACGCCCGAGCGCTCGGCCAGGTCGCGCAACGAGAGCCCCATCGCGTCGCGCAGCGCGTGTACGCGCGGGCCGATTTCGTTAGCAGCGACTACGCCAGCCTTCATACAAACGTACGCTATCACGTACAGCCCCCGCCCGCCAACCCGGCGTGCACTAGCCTCACCTCAATGCTCCTGCGCCCCGACGTCCTCGTCCTCGGTGCCGGCGGCGTGCTCGGCGAGGCGTGGATGATGGGCGTCCTCGCCGGGATCGAAGACGCGGCCGGCCTCGACCTGCGCGAGTGCGAGGCCTTCGTCGGCACCTCGGCCGGCTCGATCGTCGCCTCTCACCTTGCGGCCGGCCGCTCACCGCGGCGCCCGAGCACGCTGAGTACCGACATCGAGCTGGCGAGCGCCCATCCCGCGAGCGCGCTCATGGTCGGAGCGCTCGAAGCCGCCCGGCGAGCCGGTTCCATGGCCGTTGCGGCGTGGAGCCCGCTCGCCCCGCTGGCCCTAGCCGCTACCGCTCCCGGCGGCGCGCTCGTGCGGGCGGCCGCCCTCGCAGCCATACCT
>JALYZL010000086.1 GCA_030948875.1 Actinomycetota bacterium | reverse complement strand
GCCGAGCGCTCGCGGAGCGATGCTGGCCCTGGGCGCGCGCGAGCGTGAGCCGCGGCGCGCGCAGCGGCGCGAAGGCGTCGTTGGTCGCCTCGCCCGCCCACGCGAGGTCCCACAGCGCCTCCTGGAGCTCCTCGGGGGAGAGCTCGACGTCGACGAGCAGATCGGTGAAGAAGCATGCGCCGGCGACGAGCCGAGCGCGAACGGCGTCGTGCGCGGGGGACTCGGGCGCCGGAGGAGGCCTCCCGGGCGGCTCGATCAGCGCCACGTCGTCGCGGAAGTACAGCGCGACCCGGCCGGAACCCCGCCCGAGGGCACCCGCGCCGATCCACACGAGCTCCCCGCTCGCACACAGCTGATCGATCCACGCGGGCGAGTAGGCGCCGAGCCGGCGTGGGAGCACGTCCTGCTCCCACGTCGCCGCGGGCAGCGCCAGCCCCTGCAGGGGTATGAGCGCCTCGCGCAGGCGGTCGATGCCCGCACCGCTTGCGGGATGGCGGTCGACGCCCTGCCAGGCGGGGAGGAACCGGGCCAGTTCGCGCTGATCGACGGGCTCGATCTCGCGGCGCAATGCCGCCAGGGAGGCACGGCGGATCCGTCGCAGCACCCCGGTGTCGCACCACTCGCGCTCTGACCCGCCGGGACGGAGTTCGCCTTGTACGAGCCCGCCAGCGCGCTCGAGCTCGCGCAAGGCGGCCGAGCCGTCGATCCCGTAGCGCGAGCGCAGCTCGCCCGTGGTGAACGGCCCGTGGGTCGCGGCGTAGCGCGTGAGCAGGCGCCCGAGCGCATCGGGGACATCCTCGAGGAAGGCGGCGGGCAGCCCGCCGGGGGGAACGACGCCGAGCGCGTCGCGGTAGAGCCCGGCGTCGGCTGCGTCGATCCAGCGTTCCTCCCCATGCACCCTGACCCGGACCGCTCGACGATCCGACCCCAAGTCCTCAAGCATCCGCCCGGCATCCATCCCCGCGAGCACGCGCTCGCCGGCCTCGGCTGCACCGAGGTCGCCAACGCGCCGCAGGACGTCGTGGAGCCCGTCCCGGTTGGCCGCCCGCGCCCGGTCTGAGATGTGCTGCAGGTCGTCCTCGACCTGCGCGAGCGCGGCCGCATCGATCAGGTCGCGAAGCTCCTCCTGGCCGAGAAGCTCGCGCAGGAGGTCGCGGTCGAGCGACAGGGCGGCGGCTCGCCGCTCGGCGTTCGGCGTGTCCCCCTCGTACATGTAGGTGGCGACGTAGTCGAACAGGAGCGAGGACGCGAACGGGGAGGCCGTCGGCGTCTCGATCTCGACCAGCGAGAGCTCGCGTCGGTGCAGGCGCGTGAGGATCTCGGTGAGCCCGGAGAGATCGAGGACGTCGCGCAGGCACTCCCGGAAGGTCTCGAGGATGATCGGGAACTCCCCGTGACCTCGCGCCACCTCGAGCAGGGACTGCGCCTTGAGGCGCTGCTGCCACAGCGGCGTGCGCTTGCCCGGCCGGGCGCGCGGGATGAGGAGCGCGCGGGCGGCGTTCTCGCGGAAGCGCGCCCCGAACAGGGCCGAGGAGGAGAGCTCGGCGACCACGCGGTCCTCGACCTCGTCGGGGTCGATGAGCACGAGGTCGGCGCCCGGCGGGTCGTCCGCGTCCGGGAGGTGGATGACGATCCCGTCGTCTGACCAGATCGCGTCCGCCTCGAGCCCGAGCTCGTCGCGGATCTTGGCGCCGAGGGCGAGCCCCCAGGCGGCGTGGACGCGAGCGCCGAAGGGCGAGAGCACGCACAGGCGCCAGTCGCCGATCTCGTCGCGGAAGCGCTCGACGACGATGGCCCGGTCGGAGGGCACGACCCGGGTCGCCGCCTGCTGCTCGCGCAGGTACTCGACGAGGTTGCGCGCGGCGCGGGCATCGAGGTCGTACTCCGCCTCGAGCCGTTCGGCGGGCTGCTCGACGGCCCAGCGCGAGAAGGCGCCGATCGCCTCGCCGAGCTCGCGCGAGCGCCCGATCCCGTCGCCCTTCCAGAACGGCACCGCTCCGGGCAGCCCCGGCGCGGGCGTGACGATCACCCGGTCGCGACCGATCTCCTCGATCCGCCAGGTCGTCGCCTCGAGCAAAAAGGTCTGGCCGGGACGTGCCTCGTAGACCATCTCCTCGTCGAGCTCGCCGACCCGGCGGCCGTCTGGGAGGGTCACCGCGTACATCCCGCGGTCGGGGATCGTGCCGGCGTTGGTGACGGCGAGCTGGCGCGCGCCCCGGCGCGCCCGCAGGGTCCCGCCCACCCGGTCCCAGACGATGCGGGGCCGGAGCTCGGCGAACTGGCTCGACGGGTAGCGACCGTCGAGCATGTCGAGGACGTTCTCGAGCTGGGTGCGGGGGAGATCGGCGAACGTGTAGGTCGCGGTGACAAGCGCGTAGAGATCGTCGACGGCGATGCGTTCCTCGCTGGCAGCGGCGATGGCCACCACCTGCTGGGCGAGCACGTCGAGCGGGTTGCGCGGTACCACCGTCGACTCGATCGCCCCCTCGCGCATGCGCCGGGCAATCACCGCGCATTCGAGCAGGTCGGCGCGGAACTTGGGGAAGATGCGCCCGCGGCTGACGTCGCCGACGGAGTGGCCGGCGCGGCCGATCCGTTGCAGGCCCCGGGCCACCGACTTCGGCGATTCGACCTGGATGACAAGGTCGACGGCGCCCATGTCGATGCCGAGCTCGAGCGAGGAGGTCGCGACCAGGCAGGGCAGCTCCCCGGCCTTGAGCATCTCTTCGACGACGAGGCGTTCCTCGCGCGCGAGCGAGCCGTGGTGGGCGCGAGCGATCTCCTCACCCGCCATCTCGTTTAGGCGCAGGGCGAGGCGCTCCGCGCCGCGGCGGGCGTTGACGAAGAGGATCGTCGAGCGGTGAGCGCGCACGAGCTCGATCAGCTCCGGGTAGATCGCGGGCCAAATCGAACGGCGCGTGGCGTCGCCGGCGCCGAGGAGCGGGTCGAGCTCCGGAGCGCTCGCGCTGTCAGGCTCGACCATCGACTCGACGGGGACGTGAATGCGGAGGTCGAGCGGCTTGCGCACGCCGGTATCGACGATCTTGCACGTCCGGCGCGGGCCAACCATGAAGCGCGCGACCTCCTCGAGCGGGCTCTGGGTCGCGCTCAGGCCGATCCGCTGGACGTCGCGCCCGGTGTTGGCGGCGAGGCGCTCGAGGGTGAGGGCGAGGTGCGCCCCGCGCTTGGTCGACGCCACCGCGTGGATCTCGTCGACGATGCACCACTTCGCGGCGGCGAGCATCTCCTGGGCGCGGCTCGTGAGCATTAGATACAGCGACTCGGGGGTGGTGATGAGGATGTCCGGCGGCTCGCGGAGCATCGCCTGGCGCTCGCGCTGCGGCGTGTCACCGGTCCGCAGACCGACCCGCAGCTCAGCGCCGATGCCGTGCAGGGGCGCCCGCAGGTTGCGTTCGATGTCGTAGGACAGAGCCTTGAGCGGAGATACGTAGATCAGCCGCGTGCGCCCCGCTCCGTCCTCCGGCTGCGGCTCGGCGACAAGCCGGTCGATCGCCCACAGAAAGGCAGCGAGCGTCTTGCCCGAGCCCGTGGGGGCCGAGATGAGGACGTGCTCGCCGGTGGCGATGGCGGGCCAGGCCTGCGCCTGGGCCGGCGTGGGCTCGGCGAAGGCGGCCTCGAACCAATCGCGAACACCGGGCGAGAAGGCAGAAAGAGGCATCAATATCTCAATGTAGCGGCCGCCGCGACGACTCTGAGCGGCGTCGCCACCGGCCGCGGCGGCGAGGCCGGGAGTCGCGCCGCCCTGCCGATCCGCTAAGGGGTGATGGTGATCGTGTTCGTCGTCGTCGGGCTCGTCTTGGCCGCATCGGCGGCAACGATGACCACTTCGTGCTCGTGCCCGCGAGGGTTTCCGGACAGCTCGACCATGTGCTCTCCAACGCGAACGGTCCGCGCGACGACGTCGACGGTCAGCTCACCGACCCGGAGCAGCCGCGGCGCTCGCCGCAGGTCAGCGCGGCGCAGAACGGCCGCTATTCGGGCACGCAGACACGCAGATCCGGATAGGAGAACGGCTTGGCGAGCACGTCGTCCGCCCCGCGATCGAGCACCCGGATCCGGTGAAGCTCATCCGTCCGTCGAGGAGCATCGCCCCCTACGCCCCGCTCGTCCTCAACCTGGTTATCCGATCGTTACTCCCACCCCGACCAGGTGCTCGCGCTCGGCGCGCTGGATGACCCTGTCGACGGTGGCGCGGCTGACGGAGAAGAGCTCGGCGAGCTCGGGGATGGTGTGCTCGCCGTTCTGCAACTGCTTGAGCAGGTGCGCCTGTTGGGCCGGCGAGAGCTTGGGCGACTTTCCCTTCAGGCGCCCCTTCGAGCGCGCCACGGCCATTCCCTCGCGGGTGCGGAGGCTCAGCAGGTCCGCTTCGAACTCGGCGAAGGTCGCCAGGACGTTGAAGAACATGCGGCCCAGCGGATCGTGCGGGTCGTACACAGTCGGGCCCAGCTGCAGCCGCACCTCACGCTGCTCGAGCTCGCCGGCGATCGCGCGGGCGTCGGGCGAGTCGATCGAGCTTGGGGACGACGAGGATGTCGCGGGCGCGTACCGCGGCGAGAGCTTTTCCAAGCCCGGGCGGGCGCGGTTGCGGCCCGTCAGGCCGTTGTCCAGATAAATGCGGTCTTTTTGCACGCCGAGCTCGAGCAGCGTCTGGTGCTGGGCGGTGAGATCCTGCACTGCGGTCGAGCAGCGGGCGTTCCGACGAGCGGGCCGGTGTTGACGCGCGCTCGGCGGCAGGGGCTTGACGTGGCCATGAGCGACGCTATCCTTCCTTGCGCTATGGCGAGTGCCGCGGTTTCCGCGGCACTCCCTTCTTAAGGGCGCCCCCGGGGCCCGGTGCCGGTGCCGGGGCCGACTCCGGACCTGGGGGCTAGGGCACGACGCGCCCGTGCTACCGCCGCATCACCCGGTCGACCACGAGCAGGAGCACGATCAGCGCTAGGACGGGTGCTGCGGCATCCACGACACTCCCTTCTGCTCCGGGTTGACCCGGGATCCCGGGGCCGGTCGGCCCTGGGCCGGCCCTCGAGAGCGAAAGAACGTCGCGTCATCGTGCGATGCTCCCACCCGTCCCGGACGGTCCGGTTACGCCCCGCTGATCGCGAAACTGACCGGACACCACGACCGCGACGCCGGCGGCTCGTAGCGAAAGGGCTTCTGGAGCGGGCGGCGGGGATGGTTGGGTGTTCGGTGGTGGATCGGCAAGCGAAGAAGTGCTCGCGGCGCGGCAGCGAGCGCTCAGTGCACGTCCGGTATCGGAGCCGCGTCTTCGTGGCGTCGGAGGTCGCGGTGGATGACTCCGTTGGCGGCACGGCCGGGCCCGGCGTGCCGTCGCCCTGG
>JALYZL010000048.1 GCA_030948875.1 Actinomycetota bacterium | reverse complement strand
TCGCCCTGGTCGTCACCCTTGGGCCACGTCTATCCCTCTCCGCCGCAGTCGGGGGCACGCGGGGTGCAGCTTCTCGTCGACGCTCATGTGCAGCATCTCCCAGTTGGCTTCGATCTCCCAGTTAGCGGGGTCCGGCCAAGGCGCGTAGTCGCCGACGTACGGGGCGCACGCCGCGTCCTGGCGTGAGGAGCTGATCCGCTTCAGCTGCTCGGTGTAGAACAGCATGTCGCCCATCGTCTCTACGTCGATGAACCGCGCTTCGGGGATCATGAGCTCTGTGCGAGGGCGCTGGCGGGCGGCGAGTCGGAACGCGCTGGTGTTCGCGGCTGACTTGCGCCACGTGCAGGCTGGTGGCGCTCACCTGGTGCGCGAGTTCGACAATTTCGCTGTGTACGCCGCGCAGACGTTCGATGGGCTGACCGCAGCCGCGGCGAAGCAGATCTCACGGCAGGGGGAGTGCTCCTTACCCCGGATTCGGGTGGATGGGGATGGCGCCCTGGGTCCGTACCCCGACCTCGCCACCCGGGCTGGCTAGTCTTCTCGCCGTGCGCGCCCTCGTCTCCTCCCCCTCCCCGCCCTATGTCGAGCTCGCCGAGGTCCCCGACCCTCAGCCCGAGCGCCATCAGGCTCTCGTCGAGGTCAAGGCCTTCAGCCTCAATCGCGGCGAGAGCAGGCGCCTGCCCTCGATGGAGCCCGGCACGGTGGCGGGCTGGGACGTGGCGGGCGTCGTCCGGGCCGCGGCCGCCGACGGCAGCGGACCGAAGCAGGGCGCCCGCGTGGTGGGGATGGTGCACCCGCACGGCGCCTGGGCGGAGCTCGCGGCGGTGAGCACCGACGTGCTCGCCGAGCTCCCTGATGGGATCACCTTCGAGCAGGCGGCGACCCTCCCGGTGGCGGGAGTGACGGCGCTGCGCGCGCTCGAGATGGGCGGCTTCGTGCTCGGCAAGCGCGTGCTCGTGACCGGCGCCAGCGGAGGGGTCGGGCGCTTCGCCATCCAGCTCGCCAAGCTCGCCGGCGCCCACGTGACCGCACTCGCGCGGCGGACCGAGGGGCTGTCCGAGCTCGGGGCCGATGAGGTAATCCACGAGCTCGAGCCCGAGGGCTCGAGCTACGAGGTCATCGTCGACGCGGTCGGCGGGACCACCCTCGGCGCGGCCATGGGGCGGATCGCCGCCGGCGGCACGGTCGTCAGTTTCGCCAACACCACCGACGAGCCGGTCTCCTTCCCGACGCGGACCTTGTTCGGCCGCGCGCCCGGAGCGCGGCTCTATGGCCTCTATGTGTTCACCGAGCTCGCCCGGCGCGGCACCGGCACCAGCGACCTGCGGCGACTTGCGGAGCTCGTGGTCGCGGGCAGACTCGACCCGCAGATCGCCCTCGTGGCCCCATGGACGGAGGCGGGGACGGCGATCGAGGCGCTGCTCGACCGCCGGGTGAACGGCAAGGCGGTGTTGACGGTCGACGGGACAGGAGGGGGCGAGCGATGACCGAGATGGCCAAGACGATGGAGCGCCAGCCCGAGGATCTCGAGCGCATCTTCTCGGACTGGGCGCCGGCGGAGGCGGCGGCGGCGCGCGTCGCCGGGCGGCGCGTGTTCGTCGTGGGCACGGGGACGAGCTGGCATGCCGCCAGCCAGGGGGCTTACTTCTTGCGCCTCGCGGGTGCCGATGCGCGCGCGGTCCCGGCGGCCGAGTGCGTGCTGTGGGGTCCGCGCCCGACGCCGGACGATGCGCTCTTCCTCCTCAGCCACCGAGGCACCAAGCACTACACCAGCGAGGTCCTCGAGCGGGCGCGCGCGGAGGGGATCCCGACGGTGGCGATCGGCGGTGTCGGCGCCCCCGGGGCGGACATCGAGACCGTGCCGCCCGAGACAGCCGGAACGTTCACCGCCAGCCACCTCGGCGCGCTGGCCCGCCTCGCGCAACTTGCCGTCAGCTTGGGCGCCGAGCTCGGCGAGATCGAGTCCGTCCCGGCCGCCGTCAGGGCCGCGCTCGCGGCGCCTTCACCCGATGTCGAGCTGCCAGAGCGCGGGCTCGACTTCGTAGGCGCGGGCCCCAACGCGTGGACGGCGGCCGAGGGTGCCCTGAAGGTGCGCGAGGCGGCGCACCTGTTCACGGCGGGATGGCAGGTCGAGCAGCTCCTCCACGGGCCCGCCTTTGCGCTCGGCTCCGGCGACGGGCTCGTCTGCCTGGACGGCGGCGGAGCGGGTGCTCCGCGACTGGCCGAGCTCGCCGACGCGATCGAGGCGCGCGGCGCGCGGGTGCACCGGTTCGCCGCGCTCGAGCTCGGCGAGGCGCTGTCGGTTTTCCCGCTCACCGTTGCGGTCCAGCGCATCGCGCGCGACTTCGCCGACCGGCTCGGCACCGATCCCGACAATGTCCGTCCCCCCGAATGGGACGCCATCCAGCTCTAGCCTGTTGAGTCGGGCGGCGGACGCGGCCCGCGGGGCGGGCCTGGGCTTCAGGCCCTGGGGTCACCCACGAAGAACGTCACGCGCGCGTCGCGCGGCTGACAATTCGGCGCCGATCGCCAACTGCTGTCGATCGGTCCGAGGAGTCCGGACCAGAAGACATCAGTTCAGGCCGAGCGGACGGCCGATCGCGAACTGCTGTCGATCGGTCCGAGGAGTCCGGACCAGAAGACATCAGTTCGGGCCGAGCGGACAGGAGATCGCAGGCGAGCGCCGCCGGCGCTCGCGCGCTACACGGCCACCGGCGGGTCGCGGCTCTGCAGTGAGGCGCCCGCCGAGGCAGCCACGACGAGGGCGATCCCGACCAGGGCGCGAGCGCTGAGTCCCTGCCCGAGGACGATCAAGCCGGCGAGCGCGGCCATCGCCGGCTCGAGGCTCATGAGCACCCCGAACACGTTCACGGCGATCCGCCGCAGGGCCTCGAGCTCGAACGAGTAGGGGATCGCCGAGGAGAGCATGCCAACCGCCGTCCCGAGGAGCAGGGACCGGGGCTCGAGCAGGTGGGCGCCGCCGTCGATCACGCCCACCGGGAGCGCGGCCACGGACCCGATGCACATCGCCAGCGAGAGTCCCGTGCCCCCTTCGAAGGCGCGGCCGATGCGCGCGTTGAGGAGGATGTAGCAAGCCCACAGGTACCCGGCGGCGAGTGCGAAAGCGACGCCGACGGCGCTCAGGTGACGCGTCCCACCGTGCGTCAGGGCGAGGATTCCCACCGCCGCCAGCGCCACCCAGAGTAGGTCGATGGATCGGCGCGACCCCCCCACCGCGACGGCCAGCGGGCCGAGGAACTCGATGCTCACCGCGATCCCCAGGGGGATCCGGTGAAGCGCGGCATAGAAGCTCAGGTTCATCCCCGCGAGCACGAGCCCGAAGGCGAGCGCGAGCAGGAACTCGCGTCGCGTCCTTCCCCGAACCCGGGGCCGCCACAGCGCGACGAGGACGACGCTCGCCGACACCAGGCGCAGGAGCACAGCGCCGCCCGGGCCTACGCGGGCGAACAGGGTCGCGGCGATGGCCGAGCCGAACTGAACCGAGGCGATGGCGCCGACCATCAGGCCGGCCGACGGCGCGCGCGCCAGCACGCCGGGCTCCCGCGTTGCGGTCACGGCTCCGGGTCCATGAACGCGATGGCGGGGCCCCAGAACGTGGCGGTTGAGACGCCGTCGGAAGCGTCCGGCGTCTCCGCGAGCTCGAGGATCGCCGGACCGAGCCGCCGAAAGCCCTGCCGGAAGCCGCCGGCATCGCGGTCGGCGACCGCGAGCTCGGCGAGCTCGGGACGGGGCCCGGAACTCACCGCAGCCCCGCCATTTCGCGCGCCCGAGCCATCACTTGGTCGATCATCTCCTCCGTCAGCCGTCCCGTGAACGTGTTCTGCTGGCTGGGGTGGTAGCAGCCGAGCAGCGGCCAGCGCTCGCCCGGCAGCTCGGCACCGTGGCCGAAGCGGGGCCTGGGGCGCGGGGTGGGTACGCCGAGCGCCGCCCGCGCCCGCAGCGCTGCGTCCCACGCGAAGCCGCCCAGGCACACGATCACGCGCACCGAGGGCAGCAGCTCGAGCTCGCGGACGAGGTAGGGGGCGCACCGGTCGCGCTCGGCGGGCAGCGGCCGGTTGGCCGGGGGCGCGCAGCGAACCGCCGCGGTCACGTAACAGCCGTGAAGGCGCAGTCCGTCGTCCCGGGACCGCGATTCGGGCTGGTTGGCGAGCCCGGCGCGCCACAGGGCCGCGAACAGCCAGTCCCCGGAGCGGTCGCCGGTGAAGATCCGGCCGGTCCGGTTGCCGCCGTGGGCAGCGGGCGCGAGCCCGAGCACGAGCACGCGGGCGGCGGGATCGCCGAAGCTGGGAACAGGCCGCCCCCAGTAGCCCTCATGCGCGTGCGCGGCGCGCTTGGTGCCGGCGACCTCCTCGCGCCAGGCCACAAGCCGCGGACAGCGGCGGCAGCCGACGATCTCGGCCGCGAGCGCCTCGAACTCCCGAGTTCGCCGCCAAGTGAGCGCGAAGCGGTCGCCCGACTCGCCAGGAAAGACACGGATGTCTTTCCCGACGTCGAAGTCGTCGCCGCTCACTCAGGTCTTGAGCGCTCTGCCGTAGTGGCGCTCATAGTAACTGCGATATGCCCCGGAGCGGATCGGCTCCCACCACCAAGGGTTGTCCCGGTACCACGTGACGGTTTGCTCGAGACCCTGCTCGAAGCGAACCCGCGGCTCCCATCCGAGCGCCCTGAGCTTGTCCGCGGAGAGCGAGTAGCGGCGGTCGTGTCCGGGCCGATCGGTGACGAACTCGATCAGCGACTCGTCGCAGCCGGTGAGCTCGAGCACGCGACTGACGACTTCGAGGTTCTCGCATTCGTCGGGGCCACCGCAGTTGTATGCCTCTCCGGGAGCCCCGTGCGCGAGCACGTGACCGATCCCTCGAGCGAAGTCCTCGACGTAGAGCCAGTTACGGACGTTGCGGCCGTCGCCGTAGACGGGGAGCCGGTCGCCGGCGAGCGCGTTGAGGATCATCAGCGGGATCAGCTTCTCGGGATACTGGTGAGGGCCGTAGTTGTTCGACCCGCGGCAGATGAGGGTCGGCAGACCGTAGGTGTGGAAGTAGCTGGCGACGAGGAGGTCGCCGCCCGTCTTGGTCGCGCTGTAGGGCGATGACGGCTGCAGCGGGGACTCCTCGGTGAACGTGCCCTCGTCGATCGAACCGTAGACCTCGTCTGTCGAGACCTGCAGGTAGCGCACCTCCCGCTTGCGCGCGGCTTCGAGGAGCACGCCCGGCATGTTCGTGACGATGAACCCCTCGGGATCGGCGATCGAGCGATCGACGTGGGTCTCGGCGGCGAAGTTGACGATCGCGTCGCAGTCACGGACTGCGTCCGCGACTGCGATTGGATCCTCGATCGCGCCGTGGATGAAGCGAATCTCGTCGATCACCTCGAGGAGGTTCTCGCGGCGACCCGCGTAGGTCAGCTTGTCGAGCACGGTGACCTCGTCGCCGTGCTCGCGCACGCGTAGGCGCGCGAAGGTCGACCCGATGAAGCCGGCGCCGCCGCACGCGAGGAGCTTCACGACGGAACCCGCGCCGCCATGAACGCCTGCAGGCCTTCTTGCCAGTCCGGCAGGCGCGGCGTCCCGGCGCGCTCGGTCCCGAGCACGCTGTAGGCCGGGCGCGGAGCGGGGCGCCCGAGCTCGGCCGTAGTTCCCGGCACCACCTCGCAGCCGAGCCCCGCGAGGCTGACGATCTCGCGCGCGAAGTCGCACCACGAGCACTGGCCGTCGCCGGCGACGTGGACCAGGCCCGGGACCCGATCGTGCACGAGCTCGACCAGCGCCGGCGCGAGATGCCCGGTGAAGGTGGGGCAACCCACCTGATCGTCGACGACGCTGAGCTGATCGCGCTGCGACCCCAGGCGCAGGATGGTCGCGGGAAAGCAGTGGCCGCCGGCGCCGAACAGCCACGACGAACGGACGATGGTGTGCCCGGCGGGCGCGGCCTCCGCTACCGCGAGCTCGCCCGCAAGCTTGCTCCGCCCATACTGCGACCTCGGATCGGCGCGATCGGACTCCAGGTACGGCAAGCGCTGCTCGCCCGAGAACACGTAGTCGGTGGAGATGTGGACGATCCACGCGCCGGCCGCCGCGGCCGCGCGCGCGAGGTTACCCGCCCCCGAGCCGTTCACCGCCAACGCGGCCGGCGCCTGGGTCTCAGCGCCGTCGACGTCGGTCCACGCGGCGCAGTTGACGACGACATCGGGGCGCGCCTCGCGGACCGCGGCCGTGACGCCGGCGGCATCGGTGATATCGAGCTCGCTCCGGCCGAGCGCGATCAGCTCGTGTCCCGCCGCCGCGCCGGCGCTCACCACGTCGCGCCCCAGCATGCCTGCTGCCCCCGTCACCACAATCCTCATCGCCGCCAAGGGTAGAGGTCCGGCGGCCGACGCGCTGAGCCCCCGGCGACTGCTCATGTACACAAGGCCAACGGCGACCACAGCGCCTTGGCCCCGCGGCCGGTGGCGGCGCAGCCAACAACGCGCTAGACATTTAGGGTTGATGACCGAAGCTACGCAAACAGGTCTGCTTGACGACTACCAGGTCCCGGAGGGTTGTCGGGATGAGCTCATTGACGACAACGGCGAGCCCCGGCCGCACGCGGGGCCGCTGATCGCCGCCCTCGAGCGCCTGGGCCCCGAGGCGCTGGCAGCCGCCGGCCGCCGCCGCGACCGGATCTTTATGCAGCAGGGCATCACCTTCGAGGTCGCCGGGACCGACGGCGAGCGTCGCGACCGCCCCTTCCCGCTCGACCTCGTGCCGCGCGTCCTCCCCGCCCAGGAGTGGACGACGATCAAGCGTGGGCTGGCGCAGCGGATCCGCGCGCTCAACGCCTTCGTCGACGACGTCTACCACGCCCACGAGATCGTCCGCGCGGGCATCGTGCCCTGGTCGCTGGTGGTGAGCCGGCCGAGCTTCGCCAGGCCCGTCCACGGCGTCCGCCCGCCCGGCGGCGTGTATTGCCACGTCTCGGGGTGCGACCTCGTGCGCGGCGGGGACGGGCGCTGGCGCGTGCTCGAAGATAACGTACGCACCCCCTCAGGCATCTCCTACGTGCTCGAGAACCGGGTGGCGATGACGCGGCTGATGCCTGAGCTCTTCGCCGGCCACCGGGTCCGGCCCGTCGACCACTACCCCGGGCTCCTGCTCGACGCGCTGCGGGCGGTGGCGCCGGCCGTCGACGCCGATCCCACCGTCGTCGTGTGGACACCGGGCCCGGCCAACAGCGCCTACTTCGAGCACGCGTTCATCGCTCGGCAGATGGGCGTCGAGCTCGTCGAGGCGAGCGACCTCGTCGTCCGCGATGCCACGTGCTACATGCGCACCACCGCCGGCCTCGAGCGCGTGCACAGCATCTACCGCCGTCTCGACGACGACTACATCGATCCGCTCGAGTTCCGCCCCGACTCGTTGCTCGGCGTTCCCGGCCTCGTGCGCGCCTACCGGGCCGGGACGGTGGCGATCGCCAACGCGATCGGCACGGGGGTCGCCGACGACAAGGCGATCTACCACTACGTTCCCGAGATGATCCGCTTCTACCTGAGCGAGGAGCCCATCCTCGACAACGTCCCCACCTTCCTGCTCGGGGACGAGGCGACCCGCAGGGCCGTGGTAGCGAGGATCGACGAGCTCGTCGTCAAGCCGACCTCCGAGTCCGGAGGCAAGGGCGTGTTCATCGGCCCCCACGCCAGCGCGGCCGAGTGCGAGGCGCAGGCGCGACGGATCGAGGCCGAGCCCGAGCGCTGGATCGCCCAGGAGCTGGTCCACCTCTCGACCGTGCCCACCGAGACCGAAGACGGGGGGCTCGTTCCCCGGCACGTCGACCTGCGGCCCTTCGCCGTCTTCGGTGACGAGATCAGGATCGTCCCCGGTGGGTTGACCAGGGTCGCGCTCCGAGCGGGCTCGATGGTCGTCAACTCCTCCCAGGGCGGCGGGTCGAAGGACACTTGGGTTCTCGATGACGGGAGCGCTGTCGATCTGGTGCCCGGCACGCTGCCGGCACAGCGGCCCCCACCGCGGCTGCCCGACGTCCGCTACGGCGGCTGGCGCGGGCAGGCGCAGCAGCAACAACAACAAGGCGCTATCGACACCAACCCGAGATTTCCCTCTGGGAAATCTCGCTAGCGGCGAAGCCGCCATGCTGGCGCGCATCGCCCAGGAGCTCTTCTGGCTCGGGCGCGACCTCGCCCGCGCCGAGCACACCGCCCGCATGCTCGACGGCGTCTTCCACGCCGACGTCGCGGGGGCGGCGGGTGAGCGCGACATCGCCCTGAGCTGGGAGGAGCTGCTCGCCATCATCGGCGAAAAGGCACCAGGACCGGCAGCCGCTGTCGACGCCGGTGACACCGCCGACTTCGAGGCGCTGACCGCGGAGGCGGTTGCCAGGCAGCCGCTGGGACGGGCGGTGGTCGCGAGCCTGCTCACGCTCGATACCGACAGCCAGGCCTCGATCGTCTCATGCGTCGCCCGCGCCCGCGAGCGAGGACACGGGCTCAGAGACGTGATGTCGACCGAGATGTGGGAGGCGCTCAATACCTTCCACCTCGGGCTCGCCGGCCGGGATCTCTCCGCCGCCCTCGTGTCGGGGCCCTACTCGGTCTACCACGACGTCAAGGAAGGGTGCGCGCTCTTCTGGGGGCTTGTGGCGCGGACCATGCTCCGGGACGAGGGACATTCGTTCCTTGAAGCCGGCGGGCGGATCGAGGCCGCCGACATGGTCCTGAGAATGCTGCGCGTGTCCGTCCCGCCGGCGCCAAAGCGGTCGGGGAGCGAGGGCGAAGCGCTCGCGCTCCTCCATGCCGTCGGTGGATTCCAGGCCTACCGCCGCGCCGTCCGGGCTGCCCCGACCGTGGGCCCGGTGGCGCGCTTCCTGCTTTACGACAGCTCCTATCCCGGTTCGGTCGCGTCTTCGGTCGCCGCCCTCCACGCGGCGCTCTCAACCGCCGACGCACTCCCGCGGACCTCGCCGCCCGTGCTCCGCCTGGGCCGCCTGCTCGCCGATCTCGAGCTCCAGCGCCGGGCTCCCGACGCCGCCGCAGGATTCGACGAGACCCTCGAGCGGGTACAGGAGGATCTCGAACTCGTCGATAGTGACATCGAGGAGCGCTACTTTGCCATGGCAGCCGTCGCCGCCGTCCACCTGTAGCGCTTGCCTCCGATGCCCGTCCGACCGCCACCGCAACCGCCCGTGAACTTCGCTATCCGCTACCTGACCCAGTACCGCTACGACGGCGACGTCGTGGACAACCTCAACGCGCTCCGGGTCAAGCCCGCGACCAACGGGCGCCAGCGTTGCGACGAGTTCAGCGTCCGCCTCGACCCCGAGGTCCGGCTCCACCGGCACGCCGACTATTTCGGGACCGACGTCGTCGAGTTCGAGGTCTCGCGGCCTCACGACTACCTGACTATCGATGTACGCGCGCGCGCGGTCACGCAGCCCGCGCCGAGCCCGCCCGCGGCGGCCTGGTCGGCGCTGCACGAGCCCGCCTACCGCGAGGCGGGGGGTGAGTTCTTGTTCCAGACCGACAACGCCGAGCACGACGCGCTCAGCGAGCTCCTCGAAGCGACCGGCGCCGCCCAGTCGCCGCTCGAGACCTTGCTCCTCATCACCGAGCTGATCCCCGAGCGCTTCGAGTACCGCAAGGGCGCGACCTACGTCGACAGCACCGTCACCCACCTGCTCGACGTTGGCGCGGGCGTGTGTCAGGACTTCGTCCACCTCGGCCTGTCCGTGCTCCGTCACCATGGGATCGCCGCTCGGTATGTGTCGGGCTACTTGTATGCGGCGCCGGCCGACGGCCGTCAGGAATCGATCGAGGTCGACACCCACGCCTGGCTCGAGGCCCTGCTCCCCGCGCTCGACGACTCAGAGCCTGTGTGGGCGGGAGCCGACCCCACCAACCGCGGCCTC
The DNA here is from genome assembly GCA_030948875.1 of Actinomycetota bacterium. GTDB lineage: Bacteria > Actinomycetota > Thermoleophilia > Solirubrobacterales > Solirubrobacteraceae > Palsa-465. Next base: position 1,361 of record JALYZL010000048.1, on the reverse strand, counting down.
ACCGGCGACACGCACGTCAAGATCGGCCACGGTCGCCACTACGCCGACGTGCCGCCGATCAAGGGCGTCTACCGAGGCTCGGCGAGCTCCGAGCACGACGCCCGGGTAACGATGACGCAGCTCACGGCGGCCGACCCGGCCGCCATCGCAAGGATGTGAGCTAGCCCTTGTTGTACTGGGGCTTGCCGAACGCGGGGAGCGCGGCATCGCGGGCGTAGCCGAGGCGCTTGAGGTTGAACAGCTGCTCGATGCTGCTCAGGAACGAGAAGTGGTTGAAGTAATCGAGGGCGTCGGTACTGTTCGCCTTGACGTACTGCGAGATCAACAGCAGGCCGACCTCCCCACCGCCGCCCGTCGGCGTCGTTTGGCCGGTCTGCTCTGAGGCCGGGGTGGTCGGGGTGGTGGTCGTCGTCGGCGTCGTGGGCGTCGTCGGCGTCGTGGGCGTCGTCGGCGTCGTCGGCGTCGTCGGCGTCGTCGTTACCGGGGTGGTCGTGGCGGGCGTGGTCGTGGTCGGCGTCGTCGTGGCGGGCGTGGTCGTCGCGGGTGTAGTCGTGGTCGGCGTTGTGGGCGTCAGCGGGAGGTTGGGATATTGCGTCGGGTTGCTGCAGCACGAGCTCGAGTCGGTGTACGGCCCGCTCTGCGGCGCCTCGTCGAAGGTGATCGCGATCAGCCCGTCGGCCTTGTAGGCGGACGAGGCCAAGATCTCCGGCACCACCCCGCGCAGGAATCTGTCCGTCGCCGCGAGGCCGGACTGAGCCCCCGGGACGCAGGGCTGGGGGTTGCCGTCGTCGCACGGGCTGGGAACGATGTAGGAGAGCGACGGTGTGGTGGCGACCGTCTTCAGGTCGGTCGCGAGCTTGGTCAGGGCGACGTCGTCCTTGGCGCACGCCGTCTTGGCGAGCGAGTCGAAGTAGACGAAGGGGTTGCTCCAGGTGACATAGGGGTCGTGGAGACTCGCGGCCTGCCCGGGATCGGCGCTGCCGAGCGCGGGGTGACGGCACGTCGTGGGTTGTCCCTTGGGACCGTTGCCGATGCCCTCGACGTAGGCCTTCCAGGTCTTCCCGTCAGCGGCGAGCTGGTCGGCCAGCGTGAGCGTCGTTGACGGATATACGCAGCCGCTGCCGACGACCTGGCCTTCGGTCCCGGCGATGGCAGGCTGGATGTCGGCGAAGCGCGGGCAGTTCGCCTGCGTCTGCGGGGTCGGTCCCTGGCCGCTGATGAGGGCAATCTCGTTGGCGAGCGCACCCTGGGTCACGGCGTAGTAGTTGGGAAGGAGCTCGCCCTGCTTGCGCAGCGTCGTCGCCAGGTAGGGGTCGCTCGCGGGAGTGCCGAAGGTCTGGTCGTAACGCTCGCCGGAAAGC
>JALYZL010000034.1 GCA_030948875.1 Actinomycetota bacterium | reverse complement strand
CGGCAGCGCCCGTCGACGCGCCGAAATAGCCGACCGCCAGCCCCCGGGTGTCGGGCTCGGCGATCGCCCAGCGCGTCACGAGCTCGAGCCGGCGGGCCAGCAGCGGGATGTCGAACGCGAGCTCGCGCCGGCGCTCCTCGCTCTCGGTCAGCAGGTCGAACAGCAGCGTCGCGAAGCCCGCTTGCTGGAGCGTCTCGGCCACCGCCCGGCTGCGCGGCCTAATGCGGCTCGAGCCGCTCCCGTGCGCGAAGATCACAAGACCGTGACGCCTACCCGGGATCGTTATCTCGCCAGCGAGCGAAACGCCGCCGATGTCGAGCGACAGCTCGTGGCGTGTCGCCGGTCCCGCAGGCGAGATCGGCTGCAACGCAGCGACTCGCGCCGTCGGCGCCCGCCCGATGGGCGCCGTCTCGCCCGTCGGCGGTGCCTGACCGGATGCGGCGGCGAGCGTGGCGATCACCTCCGCGTCGGAGACCGGCGAGAAGTCTCGGTACCAGTGGCCGACGCCGAGCAGCTCGTGTGGGATCGTGTGGCAGACGATCTCGTCGGCCTCCTCGCCGACGAGCGCTACCGACTCGCGCGCCCCGACCGGGACCGCGACGACGATTCGCTTGGCGCCGCGGGCCCGCAGCGTACGCCCCGCCGCCAGGTCGGTCAGGCCCGTAGCGAGGCCGTCGTCCACCACGATCACCGTGCACCCGCGCACGTCGATCCGCTGGCGCCCGTCGCGGTAGCTCTCGACCCGCCGGCGCAATTCCTGCACCTCGCGCTCGACGGTCGCATCGAGCGCCTGCCGCGTCATGCCGACGCGGCGCGCGGTCTCTGTGTTGAGCACCGCGCTGCCGTCTTCGGTGATCGCGCCCACACCGTACTCCGGTTCGCCGGGGCGCCGAGCTTGCGCACCGCCAGGATGTCAAGCGGCGCGTCGAGCGCCCGCGCGACCTCGAACGCGACCGGCACGCCGCCACGGGGCAGGGCGATCACGATCGGCCGCTCGCCCGCCCACGGCAGCAGCTGTGCGGCGAGCTTGCGCCCGGCATCACGGCGGTCCAGGAACTCCATGCGCTCCATGCTCGCCGCCCGCCCCGCGGCCGCCATCCGCAGCCGCCCACATGTCCGGTCCGGGTCACCTCGTCCAGCCCCGCCGCGGCCGGACCGCCGGTCGCCAGCGCCGCCTTTAGCCGAGCGAGGAGCTCTAGCTCGCGTTCGCGTTCGGCGGCGTCGATGACCGGGGTGACGGCACGCGTGATCTCCTCGCCCGCGGCGTGCTCGAGGTCGAGCGGCACATGACCGGCCACGCGGCCACGGAGCTCGCCATCGAGGCTCGCCTCCACCACGGGCCAGAGCTCCTCGGATGCGACAACGACGACATGATCGAACGGGTGGCGCCGATGCGCACGCAGCATTCGCTCCGCGGTGTGGCGCACGTGCTCTGCGACCTGCTCCTCGATCCCGCGCTGGAAGCGCGCCTGCGACCACCCGCCCTGGGCGTGGCGGCGATGCAGCTCGTCCTCCACGGTCGCGAACTCGACGAGCGAGCTGGGCCCACCACGGATCAGGCGCGCCGCCCGCCTACTGACAACGGCGACTCCCCAGTTCTCCGAGGTGAGCATCGCGGCGAGCGGATCGAGCCAAGGTACGGTGTCCAGGACCGCCATCGGCTCGACAGGCCGGGGCAGCGCGACGGCTTCGAGCACCCCGGTTTCCGCGGAGGAGAAGATCGCCGGCGCCTGCGCATCGCGGACCAGGTCAGGCCTGGTGCGCAGCAGCTCACGCACGCGCTCGGCATCCGCACCATCAGCACCCGCGCTCGACAGCAACGCCGACAGCTCAGCGTCCCGCGCGTGCGGAGTCGGGAACCTGCTCGCGTCGAGGTCGACGTAAAGGCTCAAGACTGGATGGCCCTGGGTATCGAGCCTGCTCAGCCGCCTCAGGGTGCCGGCTCCCAACGCTGTAGCAGCCATCAGACGTCCCTCCTGGCATTGGCGCGATCATGCGCTTCGGCGGCTTGGGCGCTGAGCCGGCAGCCGAGGACCCTGCCGCGGCGCTCGGAGCTGCGCCGGCTAACACGCTCGACCGGGTAGCCGTCGACCTCGAGCTCGTAGATCGCCTGCCCCGGCATCTCGATGCCACGCTCGCGGAGATCGCCGATCGTCAGCGCGTCGCCCTCGGCAGCGTCGAGCGCGTGCAGCAGGCGCGCGCGGTCCGAGATGCCGGGCGACCCCTGTGGCGTTTGGCGGATGAGCGTCGAGTTCCGGAGGTTGTAAGGCATTTCAGTCTCCCTCCCACGGCGTGGATCTTCCCGCGAGCGCGGCGCTTACCGGCGGGCTCTGCTCGGCGCTTGCCCACGGTAGGACGGCGCGGACTCTGCCGTGTCGTGTGGGCGACAACCACGATTTGGATCGTCGCGCCGCCGGCGATACACGGCCTCGTATCCGTCGGCGACGATCGCGATGTCGTAGCGCGCGCGGACACTCTCGCGACAGCGAGACGGATCGATCACGCCGACGCGTGCGATCGCGTGCGCCATCTCGGCCTCATCGGCGACGAGCATGCCGTTGTGGCCGTCGATCACGATCTCCGTGGCGGCGCCTTCGGGGAACGCAATCACCGGGGTGCCGCAGGCGAGCGCTTCGATCATGACCAGGCCGAAGGGTTCGTCCCAGCGGATCGGCATCAGCAACGCCCGGGCGTGCGCGAACAGCTGTTGCTTGGCGATGCCGCCGACCTCGCCGATGTAGCGCACGCGCCGGCCGTCGATCTGCGGCTCGATCTGCCCGTGGAAATAGTCGGCCTGGCCGGTCTGCACGGGCCCGGCGAGCACGAGCGGACGGCCCGCTAGGCGGGCGGCTTCGATCGCGCGGTGCGCGCCCTTGACCGGGTCCATCCGGCCGATCCACAGCAGGTAATCGTCCTTGGCGCTCTGAAACGGCCAGGACTCCACTGCGATCGGGTTGGGCACGACGGCCGCCGCGCGCACGCCGGGCGGAGCGTGCTCGACCTGTGAGTGGCTGATCGCGACCAGGAGCGCCTTGTGCCCATGGCGGGCGTAGAAGCAGGCCGGCGCGCCGGCGAGCGAACCATGGAGCGTGTGCACGACGGGCGCGCTCACGCGCGCCGCCATCGCCAGTGCGGTGAACCCCGAATGGTCGTGGACAACGTCGAACGGATGTCCCCTCGCGGCGGCTTGGTCGATCGCGTCAAAGGCGCCAGCGACGTGGTCTGATT
>JALYZL010000032.1 GCA_030948875.1 Actinomycetota bacterium | reverse complement strand
AAGACGAGCGTCCGCTCCTTCACCTCATGCTCGACATCGCCCGCTCGGTCGCTCAAACGCCTTCTCTGGGCGCCACCGCCGCCAGCGGCCGTCGGTAGGTTGACCACATGCCGTTTCCGCCCGGCTGCGAGGACGAGGACTACTGTTACCTGACCACGATCGGTCGGGTGAGCGGACACCCGACGACGATCGAGATTTGGTTCGCGTTGACAACCGACACCATCTACCTGCTCTCGGGCGGGGGCGACGAAGCGCACTGGGTCAAGAACCTCCGAGCGAATCAACGTGTACAGGTGAGGATCAGCGGGATATCGCGACCCGGCCGAGCGCGCGTCATCAGCTCGATTGATGAAGACGCGCGCGCTCGGCGGCTGTTGCTGGGAAAGTACCGGCCTCGCGCCCTGCAATATCGCACCCGCTGGGGCGGCGACGTCGAACGCTGGGGCAAGGCGCCGGTGGTAGTCGCCGTCGAGGTTGACGACGCAACACCGGCAGCCCACGCCGGCTGAGACGACCCGGGACCTTGTTCTTGGCGGCGAACCGCTCGATCGCGCGCACGCAGGCATTGCCTGATCTTCCCCAGCGCCGCCGGCGACGGGGTCGGAAACCCCCAGTTCAACAAGAACCTATGCGCCCGGCCACAAGCGGGCACGCAGCGCACACGCGCTCTACCGACGACCCGGCGTCGTCACTCCGGACCGAGGCTCCTGCCTGGCCACGCTGCCCGCAACCACCGCCGGCACGACGTGCAACGCGACTCACCGCCGCGACCACCCTAATGGGCCAGCGCTCGACGGTATGCGGCTCGCTCGTTGACGCTAACTCAGCTCACGCCCACCAGATCCACGACGAACACCAGCGTCTCCCCGGGACCGATCACGCCGCCGGCGCCGCGCTGGCCGTAGGCCAGATCAGGCGGAATCGTGATCCGGCGGCGTCCGCCGATCTTCATCCCGGCGACGCCCTGGTCCCAACCGGAGATGACCTGACCCTTGCCGAGACCGAACTTGAAGGTGTTGCCGCGGTTCCAGGAGGCGTCGAACTCCTTACCCGTCTTCCACGAGACGCCGACGTAATGGACCTCGACGACCTGGCCGGCGACCGCTTCCTCGCCTTCGCCCACGGCGATGTCCTCAATCTCGAGCTGGTAGGAAGGCGCCTGGTCGGTCGGGACTTCGACCTCGGGCTTCTGAATGTCGACCATCGAAGCAGAGGCTATAGGCCCAAGAGCGAGGACGCGCACCAGGCCCCGCCACATGACTAATCTTCAATTGGAGAATCGAAAATTCAGGAGCGAACGAAATGTCATCCGAAGCGCTGGTATTCGACGCGATCCGCACCCCCCGGGGCAAGGGGAAGGTCAACGGGTCGCTACACGCCACCAAGCCGGTCGATCTGGTGGTGGGACTGATGCACGAGATGCTGAGCCGGCACGGCGAGCTCGACCCCAACCGTGTCGATGATGTCGTGCTCGGGGTGGTCACGCCGATCGGCGATCAGGGCATGGACATTGCCAAGACCGCGGCGATCAAGGCCGGGCTGCCCGACACCGTCGCGGGCGTCCAGCTCAACCGTTTCTGCGCCTCGGGCCTCGAGGCCGTGAACATCGCCGCGCAGAAGGTCGCCTCGGGCTGGGAGGACCTCGTGCTCGCGGGCGGCGTCGAGTCGATGTCGCGCGTCCCCATGGGCTCGGACGGCGGCGCCTGGGCGCTCGATCCCGAGACGAACTACGACACCGCCTTCGTCCCCCAGGGGATCAGCGCCGATCTGATCGCGACCGTCGAGCGCTTCAGCCGCGAGGAGGTCGACGCCTATGCCGCGCGCTCGCAGGAGCGCGCCGCCACTGCCCAGGCCGAGGGTCGCTTCGCGGGCTCCGTGATCCCGGTCCGAGACATCAACGAGCACGTCGTCCTCGACAACGACGAGTTCATCCGCCCCGGCACCACGGTGGAGACCCTGGGCAAGCTCAAGCCGTCGTTCCAGGTCATGGGCGAGATGGGCGGCTTCGACGCCGTGGCGCTCCAGAAGTACCACTGGATCGAGCGGATCGAGCACGTCCACACGCCCGGCAACTCCTCGGGCATCGTCGACGGCGCCTCGCTCGTGGCCATCGGTAACGAGCAGATCGGCAGCGAGCTCGGGCTCATCCCGCGCGCGAAGATCCTCGCCACCGCCGTCTCCGGCGCCGACCCGACGATCATGCTCACCGGCCCCGCGCCTGCGAGCCGCAAGGCCCTCGCCAAGGCCGCCCTGACCGTCGAGGATCTCGACCTCGTCGAGATCAACGAGGCCTTCGCGGCGGTCGTGCTCCGCTTCGTCAAGGACATGGGCCTCGACTTCGACCGGGTCAACGTCAACGGCGGCGCTATCGCCATGGGCCATCCGCTCGGCGCCACCGGCGCGATGATCCTCGGAACCCTGATCGACGAGCTCGAGCGCCAGGACAAGCGCTATGGCCTCGCGACGCTGTGCGTCGGCGGCGGCATGGGCATCGCGACCGTCGTCGAGCGCGTCTAGCGCCCCCCAGCCTTCAAGGAGAAACGACAGACATGACTGAGAACAGCAGCACGATCCGCTGGGACCGAGACGACGACGGCGTGGTCATCCTCACCCTCGATGACCCGAACCAGTCGGCCAACACCATGAACGCGGCCTATGCCGAATCGATGAAGGCGACGGTGGACCGCCTCGAAGCCGAGAAGGACGACATCACCGGCGTGATCATCACCTCGGCGAAGAAGACCTTCTTCGCCGGCGGTGACCTCAACGATCTAAGAGCAGCCACGCGCGAGCAGTCCGAGGAGATCGCCAACTTCGTCCGCGAGGGCAAGGCCCAGCTCAGGCGCCTGGAGACGCTGGGCAAGCCCGTGGTCGCGGCGATCAACGGCGCGGCGCTGGGCGGCGGCCTCGAGATCGCCCTCGCCACCCACCACCGCGTGATCGTCGATGACGCGAAGATCCAGCTCGGGTTCCCCGAGGTCCAGCTCGGCCTCCTTCCCGGCGCCGGCGGCGTGACCCGCTCGGTGCGGATGCTCGGCATCGCCAACGCCTTGCTCCAGCTCCTCCTCCAGGGCCAGCGGGTGCGCCCGCAGCAGGCCAAGGAGATGGGGATCGTCGACGAGCTCGTCGCCACCCGCGAGGGGCTGATTCCCGCGGCCAAGGCGTGGATCGCCGCCAACCCCGAAGCCGCGCAGCCGTGGGACGTGAAGGGCTACAAGATCCCCGGCGGCACCCCCAGCACTCCCGCGCTCGCCCAGAACCTGCCCGCCTTCCCGGCGAACCTGCGCAAGCAGATCAAGGGGGCGAACTACCCGGCGCCGCACCACATCATGGCGGCGGCCGTCGAAGGGGCCCAGGTCGACTTCGACACCGCGAGCGAGATCGAGGGCCGGTACTTCGTCGACCTCCTCACCAGTCAGGTGGCGAAGAACATGATCCAGGCCTTCTTCTTCGACCTGGGCCGGGTCAACGGCAGCCGCGGGCGCTCCGAGGATGTCGAGACCTTCTCGGCCCGCAAGGTGGTGGTGCTCGGCGCCGGCATGATGGGCGCGGCGATCGCCTACGTGTCGGCCAAGGCGGGAATCGAGGTCGTGCTCAAGGACGTCTCGCTGGAGGCGGCCGAACGCGGCAAGGGCTATTCGAAAGCTCTAACCGACAAGGCCGTGCAGCGCGGCCGCTCGACGCAGGCGCAGGCCGATGAGCTGCTCAGCCGCATCACCGCCACAGAAACCGCCGCCGACGCCGAGGGCGCCGACCTCGTGATCGAGGCGGTGTTCGAGGATCCCGCAGTCAAGGCGGAGGTGTTTGCCGAGATCGAGCCGCATTTGCCGCCGGGCGCCCTGCTCGGATCGAACACGAGCACGCTCCCGATCACCGACCTCGCCGAGGGGGTCTCGCGCCCGGAGGACTTCATCGGGCTGCACTTCTTCAGCCCGGTGGACAAGATGCCGCTGCTCGAGATCATCCGCGGCGAGAAGACGACCGACGCCACCTTGTACCGCGCGCTCGACTTCGCCAAGCAGATCAAGAAGACGCCGATCGTCGTCAACGACAGCCGCGGCTTCTTCACCAGCCGGGTGATCGGGACGTTCATCAACGAGGGGATCGCCATGCTCCTCGAGGGGATTCCCGCGCCGAGCATCGAGCAGGCCTCATCGCAGGCCGGCTACCCGGCACCGGTCCTCCAGCTCTCGGACGAGCTCAACCTCAACCTGATGCGCAAGATCGCCGCCGCCGCCGAGAAGGCGATCGAGGCCGAGGGCGGCACGTTTACCCGGCACCCGGCGCAGACGGTGATCGACCGCATGCTCGACGAGTTCGGCCGCGGCGGCAAGCTCGCCGGATCCGGCTTCTACGAGTACGAGGAGGGCAAGCGCACGCGGCTCTGGCCGGGGCTCAAGGAGGCGTTCCCGCCCGTCGACGATCCGTCAAGCATCGAGCTGCGAGACCTCGAGGAGCGGATGATGGTGATCGAGGCGCTCGAGACGGTCAAGTGCCTCGACGAGGGAGTGATCGAATCGGTCGCAGACGCGAACATCGGCTCGATCATGGGCATCGGCTTCCCCGCCTGGACGGGTGGGATCCTCCAATACATCAACGGCTACGAGAGCGGTCCCACCGGCTTCGTGGCCCGGGCCCGCGCGCTCGCCGCGACCTACGGCGAGCGCTTCGAGCCGCCGGCCTCGCTCGTCGAGAAGGCCGAGCGCGGCGAGACCTACACGGACGAGCCCTCGCTCGTCGCGGCGGGTTAGCTGAGGATGCGTGCGTGGTGGGACCCGGGCGCGCGCGACGGCGCCCGGGCCCTCACGCGCGCGCCTACTCTCCTCCGGCCGCCTGCTCCTCCTTGATCTTGCCCTCGAGCTGCTTCATCACGTCGGGGTCGCGGAGCGTGGTGACATCGCCGACCGCGCGGCCGTCGGCGATGTCGCGCAGCAACCGGCGCATGATCTTTCCCGATCGCGTCTTCGGGAGGTCGTCGGTCCAGATG
>JALYZL010000029.1 GCA_030948875.1 Actinomycetota bacterium | reverse complement strand
GCGTGACCGTGGGTTGCGTTTCTCGACCAGGCCCCGATGCCGACGGTTTCGAATCGAACATTTTTATCGCGCGCGCGAGCCCGCCCCGGGGCAACTCGACTAGCCAAGCTCCCCGCGCAGGAGCTTCCCATTCGGAGTCCTCGGGAGCGCGTCGGTGAACTCGACGGTCTTCGGCACCTTGAACGACGCCAGGCGAGCCGTGCAGTGCGTCCGCAGCTCTTCAACGCTGGCGTCGGCGCCCTCGCGAAGCACGACGCTCGCCACCAGGCGCTCCCCCCACTCGGCGTCCGAACGCGCGTGCACGGCGGCGTCCGCCACCGCCGGGTGCTCGAGGAGGACGGCCTCGACCTCGGCCGGGGCGACGTTCTCGCCGCCGGTGACGATGGTGTCCGACCGCCGCCCGATCACGGTTATTCGTCCGCGCTCGTCGAGCGTGCCGAGGTCACCGGTGTGCAGCCAGCCGTCGGGGCCGAGAGCACCGGGCGCGACCGTGGGTCCGCGCACGAGGAGCTCTCCGTCAGCGGCGACCCGGAGCTCAACCCCGGTCAGCGGCCAGCCGCGGGTGGCGATCTGCGAGCACGCCTCGGTCATGCCGTAGGTCGAGGCGACGGGCACGCCCGCCGCCCGCGCCCGAGAAACGAGCCCGGGTGGGATCGGTCCCCCGCCGAGCAGCGCCCAGCGCAGGATCGGAGGATGCTCGAGGCCAGCGTCGAGGAGCCGCGAGAGCATGGTGGGGACGAGCGAGACAAGGGTGATCCGCCGGTCGGGGTCCGACAACTCGCGCTTGACGGCCTCGACCTCGAAGCGGCCCGGGAGCACCACGGTGGTCGCGTAGATGGTCGAGCGCAGCAGGATCGACAGCCCGCCCACGTGCACGAGCGGCATCGGGCACAGCCAGCGCTCCTCGGCATCGAGCCCGAGCGCGAGCGCCGAGCCGAGCGCGTTCCACATCCAGTTTCCGTAAGTCAGGCTCACGCGCTTGGGCGCCGCGGTGCTCCCCGACGTGTGCATCACGGTGGCGACGGCGTCCGCGCGGTGCGGAAGGACGTCGGCGAGCGTCGGCCCGTCGATCGGCCCGTCGACGCTCGTCGCGACCCCCTGCATTCGCGAGTCGCGCTCGGCGGCCGCGAGCCGGAGGTCGACCGGCACGGCAGCGGCGCCGAGGAGTAGGCACCCGTGCAGCGCGGTGGCGAAGTCCTCGCCGGGTGGTAGCGCGAGCCCGACGAGGTCGCCGGGCCGTACGCCGCGGGCGGCCAAGCCACCGGCGGCGGCGCGGGCTCGGTCCGCGAGCTCGGCGTAGGTGAGCGAGCCGGCGGGCGTCAGGAGCGCCGGGCGGTCGGGGTTGACGGCCGCGGCGCATAGAAGCCATGGATCGAAGTCCACGCGCGAGAGGGTAGTCTCAGGCGCCCCCAGCCACGGAGTGCTCCCGTGTCCGTCACCTGGCAGCCCGGCGCCGAATACAACGACATCCGCTACGAGCTCTCGACCGGCGACGACGCCGGGATCGCGAAGATCACCATCAACCGACCGGAGGTGCGCAACGCGTTCCGCCCGGAGACGGTGATCGAGCTCTCCGACGCTTTCGAGCGCGCCCGCGAGGATCTCTCCGTCGGCGTCGTCATCCTCACCGGCGACGGGCCCGACGCCTTCTCCTCAGGCGGCGACCAGCGCGTGCGGGGCGAGCGTGGCGGCTACGTGACGGGCGCCGACCCGGCGGCGGCGGGGGCCCAACCTGGCGTCGGTCGCTTCCACGTCACCGACCTCCACCTCCAGATCCGCCGGATGCCCAAGCCCGTGGTGGCGATGGTGGCGGGGTACGCGATTGGCGGCGGTCATGTGCTTCAGGTTGTGTGCGACCTGACGATCGCCGCCGATAACGCCCGCTTCGGCCAGACCGGGCCGAAGGTCGGGTCGTTCGACGGGGGCTACGGCGCCAGCGTCCTCTCACGGCTCGTCGGACCCAAGAAGGCCAAGGAGATCTGGTTCCTGTGCCGTCAATACGACGCCCAGCAGGCGCTCGACATGGGACTTGTCAACGCCGTCGTGCCGCTCGAGCGCCTTGAGGAGGAGACCGTGCAGTGGTGCCGGGAGATGCTCGCCCTCTCCCCCTTCGCGCTGCGACTGCTGAAGGCGAGCTTCAACGCCGACGAGGACGGCTTGGCGGGGATCCAGCAGCTCGCGCACGACGCGAACCTCCTCTTCTACATGAGCGAGGAGGCCGCGGAAGGCCGCGGCGCCTACCTCGAGAAGCGCCGCCCGGATTTCTCGAAGTTCCCGCGGCGGGCGTGAGCACATGGCGATAGCGGGACCGGCGGCGAGCGGCGTCCGGATCTGGCTGATGGCGGCACGCATCCGGACGCTACCCGCGGCGGTCGCGCCCGTGCTCGTGGGAACCGCGCTCGCCGGTTATCAGGGCGTCTTCCACCCGCTGCGCTTCGTGGCGGCCCTGATCGGCGCCGTGTTCATCCAGGTCGGGACGAACCTCTCCAATGACTACTCGGACGCCCGGCGCGGTGCGGACTCCGAGGATCGCCTCGGCCCGGTGCGCGTGACCGCCGGTGGCCTGGTGCCGCCGCGCCAGGTGCTGGTGGCGACCTACGTGTCGTTCGGCGTGGCCGTGGCCGCGGGCGGCTACCTGATCGCAGTGGCCGGCTGGCAGCTCCTGCTCGTCGGGGCGGCGTCGATCCTCGCCGGCGTGCTCTACACGGGCGGCCCGCGCCCTTACGGGTACGAGGGGCTCGGCGAGGTGTTCGTGTTTCTCTTCTTCGGAATCGTCGCCGTCGCCGGCTCCTACTTCGTCCAGGTCAAGCACCTCGACTGGGAGGCCTTCACGCTCGCCGTTCCCGTCGGCCTGCTCGCAGCGTCGATTCTCGTCGTCAACAACTATCGCGACATCGATACCGATCGCCGCGCCGGCAAGCGCACCCTCGCGGTCAGGCTCGGGCGCGACCGCACCCGGACCCTCTTTGCCTCGATGGTCTACGTGGCCTACCTAACCACCCCGGTGACTTGGCTCTTCGGGCCGCTGAGGCCGTGGGTGCTCCTGCCGTGGCTGACTCTGCCGATCGCCGCTCAGGTCGTGCGGACCGTCCGCAACCGGACCGACGGCGCGTCGCTGAACGGTGCGCTGGCCCAGACCGGGATGCTCCAGCTCGCGTTCTGCACGCTGCTCGCGGCCGGGCTACTCGTGAGCCGGTGAGGGTAAAGATCGCCGTCACCAGGGCGCGCTTGCGCGGGCCCTTCTCGGCGGCGTACGGCAATCTGGCTGAGCGTCCTCTGATCCTGCTCGCGCTCGAAGGCGAGGACGGGATCACCGGTTTCGGGGAGGCCGCGCCGCTCGAGGACTACGACGGCGTCTCCATCGACCACGTGCGCGAGGCGCTCGAGGACTGCCTTCCGGTGCTGCGCGACGCCGACCCCGTCGAGGACGCCGAGCTCCTCGCGGCCTGCCGTGACATCGCCGTCCTCCCGCAGGCGATCGCCGCCATCGACCTCGCGCTGTGGGACCTGGCGGGCCGCAGAGCGGGCGCGCCGGTGTGGCGGCTGCTCGGAGCGAGCGAGCCCGCGCCCGTGGAGGTGAACGCGACGATCGGGGCGATCGACCGCGCAGGCGCCGCCCGGGAGGCCGCGGCGGCGCGAGCCGACGGCTTTGGCTGCGTCAAGGTGAAAGTCGGGGTGGGCGACGACGCGGGCCGTCTCGCCGCCGTCCGTGCCGTGGGCGGGCCCGAGCTGGCGATCCGGATCGACGCCAACGGCACCTGGTCGGCCGAGGAGGCGATCGCGGCCCTTACTGTCATGGCGCCCGTCGGGATCGAGCTTTGCGAGGAGCCGGCGTCAGGCATCGAGGAGATCGGACGCGTGGTAGCGGCCAGCGATGTGGCGATCGCCATCGACGAGACGGCCGCCGCGCCCGGCGCCCTCGATCAGCGCTGCTGCGAAGCCGTGTGCCTGAAGATCGCCCGCTGCGGCGGGATCAGCGGCGTGCTCGAACAGGCCGGGCGGGCCCGCAGGGCGGGCTACGACGTCTACCTGGCCTCGACGTTCGACGGCCCCCTGGGCATCGCCGCGGCGCTGCACGCCGCCGCCGTGATCGAGCCGCGGCGAGCGTGCGGGCTGGCGACGCTGGGGCTGTTCGAGCGACGCGGTGATGTGCTACCCGTGCGCGCCGGGCGGATCGCCGTGCCGGCGGGTCCGGGGCTTGGGGACGCGCTGGCCGCGTGGTACGGCGACCCGGGTTGACGGGGCCTGCGGTCCTCAGAACGCGGGCGCGAACAACGCGCTCAGGTCGAGCTCGAGTCCGGGCAGCTGGGATGAGGAGAGCGTGTCGGGGGCCGCGACCTCCTGACCCTCATCGAACCCGACGACATCCTCGCTCGTGCGGCGGTAGCGGAGCACGCTCGACGACCTGTCATCGACGAGCCACAGCTCCCGCACGCCGTGGCGCTCGTATAGGCTCTTCTTCACCCCGACGTCGCGGTTCCAGGTACTCGGCGAGCGGACCTCGACGACGAGGTCGGGCGGGTGCACCATGTACTTCGAGCCACGCGGCGGCAGGTGCGCTTGGGCAACCCAGACGATGTCGGGAGCGAGCACGTTGTAGTCGTCGATCTTCGTGTCGAGCGGCAGCCACGCGTATCCCCTGCCCGCGGCGGCGTTTACCCAGTTGCCGAGCGCGAGATGGATGCGCCCGACGATCGTCTGATGCGGGATCAGCGGCTGGTTGACCACCACGCGCCCGTTGATCAGCTCGGTGAAGCGATCGTCGAACTCGCGGGCCAGGTACTCGTCGGCGGTGATGAGTCGCTCGGCGGTCTCCATCTCGGCCACAGCGTAGCGCTCGGATCGGTGAGCTCGAGCATGCATTTGCCTCACCCCTCAGAGCCCCTGCCCGCCTCTCATTCCCCCTCACGATCTCCTCCGTCACGCGTTCCGGCGCCTCCAGATGCACGGCGTCGCTCGGGTGGGCGTACCCGTGACGATCCCCACCGGTCGCGCGGCCATAGACGGCGCAGACCCGCGGATCGCGCAGCGCCCCTCTAACCAACCTCTAACCAGCTCGCGGCCGTGATGATTCTTGGTTCGTTGCACAGACCGCCAGGAGTCCGATGCCCGCCCATACGGTCGCTGCGAGGAGCAGCACCGCCGCGGGCGCCATCAACCGTCGGGAAGCTTTGATCGTCGGCACCGAGGCTAGGGCGAGCACAACCACCAGCAGAGGACCCGAAACCGCAAGCACGGAACGCCGAATGAACGGCTCAGCCCTGATGCCCGACCAGACAAGAACTCCAATCACGAGCGGGAAAACCTTCAATATCGTGTCGTAGGTGACGTAAGCCAACACGCCGGGCGCCCAGCTCGACCACTTGATCCGCGCGAATGGCATCGTCATCACGAGTGCTGTAACGATGAACGGGATGCTGGCGAGGCACATCAGACAAACCGCACCCTCGACACGAGACCACACGTTGCCACAGCTTTCCCTGACCCTGGGAAGCGTGACCGCCCACAGGGCACTCAGCGCGATTAGGCCCGCGAGGACCCCCAGCGGCTTGCTCACCGCGACAGCGACGAAGACGGCCTGTGCCACATACACGACGAGGAGGCGATGGCCAATCGCGGGCCTGCCGCTGCCGTCCGAACCGAACAAGCAGCGTTCGGCTCCTTGCCTCACATCGAGCAGCCATCCCGCGAGCCACGCAGGTACTACGCCCAGAGCCATCCCGCAACACATCCCATATAGCGCCTCCCGCGTTCCCCATGCCGAGAACGCCACTGCGAACGGCGACGCAAAGACAAGCAGCGCGCAGGCGAGGCTCCACTCGCGCTCAGCCAGCTCCGATGAACTCCAAAGAAGCAAGAACGTCGCGGTGGCCAGAATCAGCGCCGGTCCTATCGCGATCCAAAAAGCGAACATGCGTGTCAATGTTAGGCGCGACACCGGACGCAGCGTGACCGCCGCAACCGCGTCCCACCCGGACCAAGCGCGCTGCTGGTGCTCGCGACGAGGAAGTAGGCAACGCTCGTCGTTCAGTGGAGTTGGAGGTCGCATTACTGCAGTCGCGGGTCGCTTGCGACGGCGGTTGTCACCGCCGCGCTGCGCTGGTTTTCACCCCCCCACGATCTCCTCCGCCACGCGCTCCGGCGCCTCCAGGTGCACGGCGTGGCCGACGCCCGCGACGACCACGAGGTCGGCCCGCGGAATCTCGCGGGCCATCTCCACCCCGATCGCGCGGAACTTCTCGTCGCGCTCGCCGACCATGAGCACGACGGGCATGCTCAGCTCGCCGAGCCGCCCCCACAGCGACCGGAGCGCGCCGGTCCCCAGGCCGCGCAGGGCGCCGGCCAGCCCCGCGGTCGTGTTGCGCAACCGGTCGGCGTGGGCGGCGGCCCCGACCTCCCGCGGCTGGCCCGCCAGCACCGGCGTGGCCGCCCAGCGCGCCGCG
>JALYZL010000013.1 GCA_030948875.1 Actinomycetota bacterium | reverse complement strand
CAGACGATCGGCGGCACCTGCGCCGTGGCACCCCTGTGGGCGGGCCTCACCGCCCTGATCAACCAGGGCCTCGGCAAGCGCGCCGGGTTCCTCCAGCCCCAGCTCTACGCGGCGGCGACGCAGAGCGCCTTCCGCGACATCACCCAGGGCAACAATGGCGCCTACCAGGCCGGCACCGGCTACGACGCCTGCACCGGGCTTGGCTCACCCAACGGCGCGGCGCTGCTGGCGGCGCTCGGGGGCTCGGCGCCGACCGGCTTGACGGGCGTACCGACGACGGCCGCAGGAGGGTCCTGAGCGCGGTGCCCCCCGCCGTTGCGAGGCCCCCGGCCGCGTCCCCACGCGAGCACCGGGCGCTCGAAGGCGGCGTGAACGACGGCCCCGATGGCGAAGGTTACGGGGAGCACGAACGCCGAGAGCGCGAGTAGCTCGATCCACGGGACGCCCGAGACCCGCCCGATGACGGCGACAGACGAGGCGATCGTCGCGCTCTGGAGGATGTAGCACGGGTAGGAGCGCGCGCCGAGCCACCGGGTCACGCGGTTATCGACCCACCGCGGGCTGTCGCCCCGCACGAGCTGGCGCGCGAGCAGGGCCGCGACCGCGAGCCCGCACACCCCCACGACGGCGAGCTCACCGCGCGCGCGGCTCATGGCGATGGGGTCACTCGACGCCGCCACCACCACCACGACCGCCAGGCCCACCGCGCACAGCCCGAGGATCGGGGCGAGCAGCCGCGGTCGGCGGCGGGCGATCGGCCCGGCCAGTTCGATCTCCAGGGCGGCGAGCGCGATGCCGGGGGCGAAGGAATAGAGGGTCGCCACCGGAGCGTCGGTCCACAGGGTGCCGAAATGGGTGGCTCGCAGCCAGGCGCTTGCGACGGCGCCCACCGTGACGAGGCTCAAGACGAGCACGACCCGTCCGCGGGGACTGAGATCCCGCCCGACGACGACGCTCACACGACGGGTGGCAACGATGAGCAGGATGGCGACGACGGGGACGAGGAGATAGAACGCGACCTCGACGTCGATCGACCAGGCCTGCCCGAGGAAGAGCTGGGCGCCGCTCTTGTCGTAGACCTGGCCGAACCCGAAGATCGCCGTGACATCGAGCGGCGAGGAGCCATAGGTGCCGTAGATCGCGAGCATGACCGCGCTCAGGAGCCAGAACACCGGCACGATGCGCAGCGCCCGGTTGCGCAGGTAGCGGCGCACCGAGGGCGTCGGGCGGCCGAGCACATACGCGCGGATCCACGGCCCGGAGATCAGGTAGCCCGAGAGCACGAAGAACATGGGAACGGCGAACTCGAGCGTGTACATCGCCGTCCCCGGAACGCGCCCGTAGCTGGAGAAGTTGTTCACGCTGTAGAGGTCGGTGAGGACCAGCGAGCCGCCCGCCAGGTGCAGGACGATGACGCAGGTCATGGCGATTCCCCGCACCGCGTCGCCAGCGAGGAACGGGATGCGTTGGGCGCCGGCGCTCGCCGCGGGCACGGGACCGCTGCCTCTGGCGAACGATCTTTCCCGAAGCCTCACCATCTGCTTCCCCGCCTCCCCGTCCGCATGAGCTTTCGCACATCGTAATGGATTGCCGGGGGCAGTAACTACCGCCGTCGAGCGGCTCACCGGACGCACCGTCCGTAGGTGGAGGTTTTCGTGCTCGACCCCCTGAGCCCGCGCGACGAGCGGTCATCCGGGTTACATGACGCGCCCGCGCGTTGACCGGCTAGGACCCCCGCGCTACGCTGAATCCACGACACGGTCGCTCGTCCGTATGGGCAGCCAGGTCGGAATACCACCGATGGACGTGCGAGGCCTCGCTGGCCTCGACGGACCGGGAGCGAAGAGTGCAAGGATCTCCAGCTGAAGTCGGGCAGCCGACACCCCTCGCGGGGGGCAAGCTGTTGGCCGCCATCTCGAACCGGATCGTGGCCATCCTCCGGGAGCATTACGGTCGCGGTCCGATGAAGGCCAAGACCTACGCGCTGGACGACCTCATCGTCGTGGTCATGCGCGGCAGCGGCTTTACCCCGCTCGAGCAGACGATCATGGACAGTGGCGAGCCCGACCGCGTCGTCGCCATGCGCCACGACTTCCAGCGCGTCATGGCCAGGCGCTTCACCGAGACGATCGAGGAGCTCACAGGCCGCAACGTGGTCGCGTTCCTATCCCAGGCCCATGTGGAACCCGACATCACGATGGAGATCTTCTTCATCGACGGGCCCCTTGAGGGATTCGGGGCCGTCGAGCTCATCGAACCGGGTTAGGCACAGGGGCGGCTTGAGCGGGCTGGCTGTCCTGAGAGCCGCTGGGGGCTGAGGACGCCGACGCGTTCGCCTGGCCCGCGTTCGGCTGCTGCGCCGGGGCCGCGGAGGTGGGCGTCGCGGGCACGGCCTGGTCGCGGGAGGCAAGCTGCGTGAGCGAAGCCGTGGCCTGACCGCTGGGTGAGGAGTCGTTGTGCGGGGGCGAGGAGCTATCCGGAGCGTGGTTTGGGCTCGGGCTCTGGCTCGGGCTCTGGCTCGGCGTCGCGCGAGGCGCAGTCCTGTGTGGACGCGTCGTGAACCGGTGCGCGTCGTGAGATGCTGCTGCCGGGACCTGGCGCGCCGGCAACGCGGTCACCCGCGCGACCGCCACGGTTCCGGCCGACTGCCCGCCGGCGCTCGCTGGGCGCGCGTAGATGCTCGTCAGGGCAGCCTTGGGCTTGGTCGCCGCCCCCGCCGTCGTCCGCGGTCGTGTCGCCGGCGCCGAGGCGACAAGGGCGATCGTCGCGGGCACGAGCAGGGCGGCGC
>JALYZL010000631.1 GCA_030948875.1 Actinomycetota bacterium | reverse complement strand
GCCAGCTCCCAGAAGGGCGCTCGCTTCGTCTCCAAGTGCAATGCCTTCGGGATCCCGCTCGTCGTCCTCGTCGACACGCCCGGCTACATGCCCGGCAGCAAGCAGGAGTCGGCCGGGGTGATCCGCTTCGGCGCCTCGCTCGTGCACGCGTTCGCGGAGGCGACGGTGCCCAAGATCACCGTGATCCTGCGCAAGGCCTTTGGCGGCGCTTTCATCACCATGAACTCCAAGGACCTCGGTGCCGACATCGTGTACGCGTGGCCGTCGGCGGAGATCGGCGTCATGGGCGCCAAGCCCGCGGTGGGCATCGTCCACCGCCGCGAGCTCGCCGCCGCTCCCGACCCCGACTCGACGCGCAGCCGCCTCGCGGCCGATTACGCCGACACCCATCTGCGCCCCGAAGTCGCGGTCCGCGCCGGCTTCGTGGACGAGCTCATCACCCCAATGGAAACGCGCTCGCGGCTCGCTTGGTCGCTGCGGACGCTCGGATCGGCGGCTTGATCATGAGCTCACGCGGCGATGTCCTGCTCACGGGAGGTACCGGATTCGTCGGCATGGAGGTGCTCGCGCGCTACCTCGAGCGCGGGGATCGCCGCGTCGTCCTGCTCGTACGCGCCAAAGACGACGCGGCGGCGCGAGCCCGCGTCGACGCCACCATGCGCAACCTGTTCGGCGTCGTGCGTGCCCGCCGCTACGGCGGGCGGGTGGACGCGGTCGCTTCCGAGCTGACGGCGCCGTCCCTCGGCCTCAGGCCCGCGCGCCGCGAGGAGCTGGCCGAGCGCGTGAGCACGATCGTCCACGCCGCCGCTTCGGTGTCGTTCACGCTCCCGCTCGACGAAGCGCGGGCGATCAACCTCGACGGGACGCGGCGGATGCTCGACTTCGCCGAGCTTGCCTGCGACCGCGGCGGACTCGACCGCTATGCCCATGTGTCGACCGCCTACGTGGCGGGCACCCACGCTGGGCGCTTCTCCGAGAACGACCTCGACGTCGGGCAGGAGTTTCACAACTCCTACGAGCAGTCGAAGTGCGAGTCCGAGCAGCTCGTCCACGCCAGGACCTCGGTCCCGTCGACGATCCTGCGCCCGTCGATCGTGGTCGGCGACTGCCGCAGCGGCTGGACCGCCGCCTTCAACGTCATGTACTGGCCGCTGCGCGCCTTCGCCCGCGGCCTCTACTCGGCGGTGCCCGCCGACCCGGCCGCCCCCCTCGACGTGGTCTCGATCGACTACGTCGCCGATGCCATCCACGCGCTGTGCGAGATGTCCGGTGGTATCGGCGAGACGTATCACCTCACGGCCGGGGCCAACGCGAGCACGATCGGCGAGGTGGCCGAGCTCGCGAGCCGCTACTTCGATCGGCCCACTCCCGCGGTGCTCTCGCCCGCGGACTTCGCGATCGCGGCGCGCGACGTGACCGCGGTGCAGCGCGCCACGCTCGAGAGCAGCGTTGCCTACTTCCCCTACTTCGCGATCGGGACGACGTTCGACGACGTCAAGGCGCGCGCCCGCCTCGATCCCCCGGGAATCCATGTCACACCGCTGCGCGACTACCTGGTGCGCCTGCTCGACTTCGCCACCGCGAGCCGCTGGGGCAAGCGCCCGATCGGCCGAGCCGAGGCCCTCGCGGCCTGAGGCCGCTTGCGCAGTGCACGCGCGCGCCGACACAGCACGCTTTCGCGCCGACGACCCGGACGAGCTCGTCGCGGCGTCGCTGGCGTGCCCGCTGTGCCTCGGGGGTGAGGACGTCGAGTGGCGTCTTGACGCAGACGGCTACGATCCGTCGGTGTCATGCCTGTGCCGACCGTGCAACGAGTCGTGGCGCGTGTATCTCGCGCCCCAGCAAGAGCTGCGCATCGGGCTGATGGCGCACGCCGCGTAGCAACCACCACCAGCGCTCTTTCATCACCATGAGCGCGTCCGGACCCGTCGGCGCCCAAGCAGCGTCGAACGAGGACGCGCTCGAGCTCTTCGTCGAGGTGCTCTCGCAGGCCGAGGAGGTCTCGACCCCCGATGCCTTCTACGGGCGCCTGTGCGAGGCGGTATGCCGGCTCGCGGCGATGCGACGCGCCCTCATCTTCCGCTACGACGGCGCTCGCCGCATGGTGCGCGCCGCGGGTGCACACGGCATCGACCTGAGCCAGTTCGCCGACGCTCACGTCACCGTCGAGTCGGCGCCAATCGCGGCGCGGGCGCTCCAGGAGGACCGGGTCATCGAGGTGGTGGGCGACCTCACCGGCCAGGTCTCCGACGAGTTCATCGGGATGATCTCCGAGCCGGCGCGGCTCGTGTGCGCCCCGATGGCGGCGGCGGGACGAGCGGTTGGGGTCATCCTCGCCGACCGTCGCCTCGAGGATCCCCCGCTCGACGACGCCGAGCGCCATCTGCTGTGGACGCTGGGCAAGGCGGCCGCGCTCGCCTCGGTGGCGAGGATCGCTGCCACCCAGGCCGAGAAGGCCCAGCAGCTCGAGCAGCGGATCGACCTGGCGCGGGAGATCCACGAGGGGGTCATGCAGCGGCTGTTCGGGGTCTCGATGGCCCTCGACGGTGACGGCGACCTGCCCGAGGGCTCGCGCCGCCGGTGCGCGGCCGAGACCCAGGCCGCCCTCGGCGACCTGCGTACGGCGATCCAACGGCCGCTCGGACGCACCCCGCGCGCCACCCGCACCACCTTCCTGGCCGAGGTCGAGCGTCTCGGACGGGCGCACCCGGACCTCGGGGTGGCGCTCGAGGAAGGAAGCGAGACGCGGGTTCCCGCCGCGCTCGAGCCGCTCGCGCAATCGGTGCTCGCCGAAGCGATCCGCAACGCGCATAAGCATGCCACCCCTACCCGCGTAGGCGTTCGCCTCGCCCAGCTCGACGACGCGTTCGTGCTCGAGGTCGCCAATGACGGCGTGCTCGGCCGCGGGCGGCGCGCGGCCGGCATGGGGCTGCGCTTGGCCGCGCTCGAAGCGCTCCAGAGCGGAGGCGTGGTCGAGTTCGGCGAGCGCGAGCCGGGAACCTGGCAGGTCAGGCTCGTCGTCCCCAACGATGACTGAACCCGACGTGGACCTTGACGCGCCGCGCAGCCCCACGCGACTGCGGGTCCTCGTGGTCGACGACCACGACGTGGTGCATTGGGGCTTTCGTCTCATGCTCACCCAGCAGCCCTGGGTCGAGCGGTGCCTGAGCGCGAGCAACGGGGCGGAGGCGATCTCGCTGGCCACCCGCTACAGCCCCCACGTGGCCCTCGTCGACCTGTTCATCGGCGAGGAGTCGGGCGCCGAGATCTGCGAGCAGCTTCGAGCGGCGGTCCCGGCCACCCGGGTGCTCCTGTTCTCGGGCGCGGGCGCCATCTCCGCCCAGGCGGCGCGCGCCGCGGGTGCCTCAGGGTTCGCCTTCAAGGACTGGTCCGCGCGCCGTATCGCCACCGCCATCCTCACCGTCGGGCGCGGCAAGACGGTGTTCGAGCCTCAGGACCGGACCGCCATCCTGCGGCTCTCCGATCGCGAGCGCACGGTGCTCGAGCTGATGGCCTCGGGCGCCACGAACCCGGAGATCGCCGAGCAACTCCACCTCTCCCGCCACACCGTCAAGGAGCACACGAGCGCCGTGTACCGCAAGCTCGAGGTGCGTAACCGGACCGAGGCGGTCCAGCGCGCGCAGCGCTTGGGGCTGGTGGGCTAAGAGTCGCGGGCGCGCGAGCGGGGGATGTTGAGGGGCATGCCGTCGTCGAGCGGCGGCGCGCTCAGCTCCCGCGCTTCCCCGGGGGCGATTGTCTTGGGCTCCGGCTTGGCCTCGATGGCCCCATTCTCGGAAGGCTGGGTTTCCCCGACGGCCTTGATCAGCGGCTTGATGAGATCGATCGGGAGCGGGAAGACGATCGTCGAGTTCTGATCGCCGCCGATCTCGCGCAGCGTCTGCAGGTAGCGGAGCTGGAGCGTCACCGGGTTGACCGAGATGACGTCGGCGGCCTCGGCGAGCCTGGTGGCCGCCTGGGCCTCGCCTTCGGCGTTGATGATCTTGGCGCGGCGCTCGCGCTCGGCCTCCGCCTGGCGGGCGATCGCGTGCTGCATCCGCTCGGGGATCTCGACGTCCTTGATCTCCACCGCCGTGACCTTGATCCCCCAGGGCTCGGTGTGGGCATCGATGATGTGCTGGAGGTTCTCGTTGAGGCTGTCCCGTTCCGCGAGCAGGGTGTCGAGGTCGGCGCCGCCGAGGACCGAGCGCAGGGTGGTCTGCGCGACCTGGAGCGTCGCCTCGCCGAAGTTCTGAACCTCGACCACGGCTCGGTTGGGATCGACGACCTTGTAGTAGGCGACGGCGGTGACGCGCGCGGGGACGTTGTCGCGGGTGATGATCTCCTGGGGCGGGACCTTGAGGGTGATCGTGCGCAGGCTGATCTTGACCATCCGGTCGATCCCCGGGGCGAGCAGGATCACGCCTGGGCCGCGCTGGTCCATCAGCCGCCCGAGGCGGAAGACCACCCCACGCTCGTACTCGCGCAGCACGCGGATCGAGGACGCGGCGACGGTTGCCGTCACCATGAGGATGACGACGAGGACGACGATGATGGCGGCGATCATGGTGCAAGCTCCCATTCGTAGGCACGGCGCACCGCAAGGGTCAAGCCGCTGAGGCGTTCGACGACGACCGGGTCGCCGGCGTGAAGTTCCTGCGCGACGTCTTCTGAGAATGAGCGCCGGGCCTGCCACAGGGCTCCGTCGACCCTCACGCGTCCCGTCGGATCGACCCAGCTCTGCACGACGCCGACCCGCCCCACGAGGCCTTCGGGGCCCGCTCTGACCCGGCGCCGGCGCGCGCTCTTGCTCTCGCGAATCGCCAGGCCGGCGAACGCCAGGCTCCCGGCCGTGAGCAGGACGGCGAGAACGAGGGCGATGACGATGCCCCCGCCGAGACCGCTGATCGCGAGCACGGCTCCGACGCCGACGGCGAGGGCTCCGGGACCCGCGAGCATCCCCAGCGAGGCGACGTGGGTCTCGATCGCCACTAGCGTGGCTCCTACCAGGAGAAGGGCGATACCGAGAGCAGTCATGGTCCTGGGTGAATCGTACGCCCGTGCGCACGTGGGGTCGAATCGTGGCCGTGCCCGGTGTGCCGGGGGATTCACCCCCCGGGTGTCGGGTTTGCGGTGCTCGGGGCTCGCTTACTGCGCGCGATTGCTCGACCGTCTCTTACGTGGCCACAACTTTGACACCCCACGAGAGCGTTCAGGACAGCTTCGGCGCGGCTGCTCCCGTGCGCGGAGCCGCGATCGCCTCGATCGGCGTGAGCATGCCGGCGCGCATCGTCTCCAACCACGAGGTCGCCACCCGCCTGGGTGTAGACGCGGACTGGATCGAGCGCCGCACGGGCATCAAGGCGCGGCGCTGGGCGGGCCCCGACGACCGGCTGGACGGCCACGCCACCATCGCGGCGCGCGAAGCGCTCGAGCGGGCGGGCATGTCCCCGGCGGAGGTCGATCTCGTGCTCGTGGCGACGACGACGGCGGACGAGGTGCTGCCCAACGCGGCGCCGCTCGTGGCCCACGCGCTCGGCGCCACGCACGCGGGCGCCTTCGACATCGGCGCCGCCTGCACAGGCTTCCTGTCGGCGATGGCGGTCGGCTGCGCGCAGATCGAGGCCGGACGGGCCTCGTGCGTCGTGGTCGTCGGAGCGGACTTCATGTCGCGGATCCTCAACCGGGAGGACAAGATGACGGCCGGCGTCTTCGGCGACGGCGCCGGGGCCGTAGTCCTCACCGCGATCGATGAGGCGAGTCGCGTCGGCCCGATCATGCTCGGCTCCGATGGCGCCGGCGCGGAGCTCATCTTCGTCGAGCGCGAAGAGGCGCTGATCCACATGGCCGGCCACGAGACCTTCCGCGAGGCGGTGAACTGGCTCGCCGAGAGCACGCTCAGGGCCGCGGAGGCGGCAGGCGTCACCCTCGATGAGATCGACCGCTTCGTCTATCACCAGGCGAACGGCCGGATCCTGCGCGCGGTCGGAGAGAAGCTCGAACTGCGCGCCGACCGCGTCGTCGACTGCATCGCGCAGTACGGCAACACCTCGGCGGCGACGCTGCCCCTGGCGCTCGCCTTCAGCGAGGACGAGGGCGGTCTCCGTCCCGGGGACCGCGTGCTCATCGCCGCCTTTGGAGCCGGGTTCACCTGGGGCGCTACGGTGGTGGAATGGGGAACACCTTGACTCGGCGCGTTGTCATTACCGGCATGGGCGCCATCACTCCGCTCGGCGTCGGCGCGCGCGCGCTCTACGACGGCTGGGTCGCCCGCCGCTCCGGGATCGAGGACGGCACCGGCGAGTGCCGCGACTTCAATCCCACCGACGTGATGTCGACCAAGGAGGTACGGCGCAGCGACCGTTTCGCGCAGCTCGCGATCGCCGCCTGCGCCGAGGCCATCGCCGACGCCGGCTGGGATCCGGCGGAGCCGCCATACGAGCCCGACATGGTCGGGTGCGTGATCGGGAGCGGGATCGGCGGCATGCAGACCTTCGAGACGTCCTGCGACGTGCTCCGCGACCGTGGGCCTGAGCGCGTATCGCCGCTCTCGATCCCGCTGATCATGGGCAACGCGGCGTCAGGCTTGCTGGCCATGCGCCACGGGCTCCAAGGCCCGGTCTTCGGGGTCATGTCGGCGTGCGCGTCGGGTACCCACGCGCTCGGCACCGCGCTGCGCATGATCCAGGTTGGCGACGCCGACGCCGTGATCGCCGGAGGCTCCGAAGCCACCCTCACGCCCCTGGCACGGGCAGCCTTCGCGGCCATGGACGCCACGTCGCCCTCCGGCACCTCGAGGCCGTTCGACGTGCGGCGCGACGGCTTCGTGATGGGCGAGGCGGCGGGCGTGCTCGTGCTCGAGTCGGCCGACCTCGCCGCCGCGCGCGGAGCGCGCGTGCTCGGCGAAGTGCTCGGCTACGCGGCGACCGCCGACGCCCACCACC
>JALYZL010000582.1 GCA_030948875.1 Actinomycetota bacterium | reverse complement strand
GTGTGGGTTCGAATCCCACCGGGGGCACGCTACGTATCGCCCGCGACGGGCAGAGCGATGACGGCCGCTGTGGTGCTGCGGCAGCGGAACGTTGCCTGGGCGCGTCATTCATTGAGGACCGTGAGGTCGAGGTGGCGCAGGCGTGCGGGGTCGGCGAGTATGTCGATTTCGACGATCTTGCCGCGGGTAACCATGAAGCCCATGACCGAAAGCGGATGTCCCCCCTTAGCCGTGAGGAGTCCCGCGGCTCCGTTCACGAGTACCGGTTGTGCAAACGGGGAGAGCCGCGCGAAGGTGAGCGCCTGCGCGGCCACGACCGCTGCCCCGCGAATTACCGTTGAGATCCCCGCAGGCACGGCTCCGCGGTCGGCTCGGAGCACAACGTCTGGGTCGAGCACCGCGACAAGCGCGTCGAAGTCACCACCGCGGGAGGCAGCGAGGAAGGCCTCGACAACTTCTCGCTGGCGGGCGAGATCGGCGTCGGGCACCGTGTCGACGCCCCGCACCCGGCGGCGTGCGCGGCTGGCGAGCTGCTTGGCCGCGTTCGGGGAGCGGCCCATGATGGGCGCGATCTCGTCGAAGGGCACCGCGAACATGTCGTGGAGGACGTAGGCGAGCCGCGCGTCATCATCGACCGCGAGCAGGGGGCGCAGCGCGAGCTCCTGTCGGCACCGGTCCCGCGCGCCTTTCTCGTCCTCGGCAACCTAGCGGTCGCCCTCGGCCTGGCGGCGCTCCAAGTCGTCGTCCTCGTCCTGGCGGCGGTGCGCGGGCCCACTTCAGCATCACCGCGACCTTCGCCGGCGCGCTGTGCCCGATCGGCGCCATGCCCGGCGGCGCTGGCCACGATCGCCAAGTTCATGCCCCTCACCCACGCGCTGGCGCTGATGCGCTACGCGTTCGTCGACCCGCGCGGCAGCGGTCTGCACGCGATCTGGGGCATGAGGCAACGTCACTACGGAGGCATGGCTCAGCCTCGGCGTGTGCGCGGTGTTCGCGGCCGCGTTCATCGCGATCGCCATCCGTGTGTTCTCGCGCTCGGCCGTGGGCTAACGCCCACCGCCGCGGGAGGGCTGGGTTCAGTCCTCCCGCGGCGGGCGCTGAAAGACGATGCGCTTGAGCTCGGCGAGCGCGTTACCGCCGAGACGCAAGCTCGTCTGGAAGCCCTCGAGGCCGAGCTCGTTGGCATCGAGGGCGCGGCGGAACTCGTCGAGGGCGGGGCGCTCCTCGTCGAGCACCTGGTCGCGCCGGGTCTCGAGGAGAATCAGGTGTCGCGGGCGCCGCGCCCCGTGGGCGAGGCGCAGGTAGCGCTCGCGCTCGGCCGGGTCGAACCCGTCGATGGCCACGATCACCGTCTGGTTGGTCTGCAGCCGCTTGAGCACGGCGGCGCCCAGGAGCTCGCGTGCTCGGGCTTCGAGCTCGCCCTCCTCGACACGACCGGCGAGCAGGGTGCGGACCTTTCCCAGCGAGAGGACGACTCCGCGCTCCTCGACCACGCGCTCGGCGAAGCGCGCGGGCTCCGCCGCGCTCGCGCCGACGACGAGCAGCAGGCTGCCTGGCGAGTAGCGCAGACGGTCGGAAGGGGAGAGGACGCGTGAGCGAACGGAGATGTCGACGGGACGCGGCGGGGCGCCGTCGCGGCGGGGGCGCTCGGAGGACCAGCCGGTCCGTTCGTCCGGCGAGATCTTGACGCTTCGTGATGAGTCGGGAGTGGACACTCTCCCATCATGCCTGATCGGCGCGCCGGGCGCGGGTGCCCGCCGGCACGCGGATGATTCTTGTCATGCCCTTGACTACCGGTTGGCGGCGTAGGATGCTGCGGTAACCGAAATCGTCTCGAAGGAATTGGGCCGTGTGGGCTAGTGGAGATCTCGCGCGAGCGTAAATATGGCGAGGTGACGCCAGGGGACTGGACGGTTCACCTGCTCGTTGCTCGTCTGCGCCTCGGTCCCGTACTGATGCTCGTCAGCGGCGCCGTCGCGCGCGTCGTCCAATTCGTGAGCAGTCCGGCAGCACTGCTCGCGGTCCTGGCGGTGGCCGTGGCGATCGCCGTCGGCGACCCGAGGCTCGTCGGCGGTTGGCTTCCGGGGGTTGCCGGCAGCGTCGCGGTGCTGGCGGGTGCTCTCCTCGTGGTCGTGTGGGCGGTCAAGGCTCGCCGTCAGATGATCGTCGAGGAATGTGTCGACTACACCGACGGCAAGGGCGCGGTGGCGGCGAAGGGGCTGGCGACTGGGCTGACGGCTGAGCTCGTGAACCTAGCCAACCGATATCGGGAAGCGGCCGGAACCCGCGGCGATGGCGGCGGGGGGGCGAACGGCGAGGATAGCCTCAGTCCGACGCTGGAGGTCGGCAACTTGGCATCCGAGCTGAAGAATTCCGTCTCCGCGGAGGCGACCGTGAGCATCGGGCCGGTGAAGCTGCCTCTGGGCGGCATCTTGAGCCTGGTCGGAGCGCTCGCGAGCGGTCCGAGACTCCTGACCAGCCTCCATTACGACGACGGCGAGCTCTATCTCCTTGCCCGTCTCCAGCGCGGGTCGCGCGTGTTCAGTTGGCGGCAGGAGCGCGGTTGCGATGATCGATCGGGTGCGGCGAGCCGGGTTCAGGACTGGCTCGGCGACCTGGCTGCGCAGATTTTCACCGATCTCGAGGTGCCAGGCACCGACTCCTGGCGGGCGGTAAGCGCGTTCTCTCGCGGTCTCGATGCGTACCGTAGCTCGCAAGATCGACCGCAGGGCCAACTGCTCAAGCTCAAGCAGGCCGAGGACCACTTTCTGAAATCGGCCGCTGCTGACGCCAATTATGCGCTCGCCTACTACAACCTGGGAATTGTCTACCTCTCGCTTGATCTTGATCGGGACGGGAAGGCACCGCGCAACGACGAAGAGCCGCTCCGCTCGCAGACCGCGCTGTTGAAGGCGATAGAGGTCGATCCAGGCCAGCTTGACACTTACTTCGCGCTTGCCAAGACGACCTTCGAGCGCGGTGGTAAAGACTTCGCGCGGGAGACGATCGACCTCGCCGAGCGGGCGTCGAGACCCGACGCCCCGACGCAGCTTCGCGTGCGAGCTCTCAACCTGATGGGCCTCGCGAGCCGTCCAGAGAATCCCGATCCCGACAAACCACCAAGCGCCGAGGACTTCGATGTTCGGCGCCGATGCTATGCGCTGGCATGGAAGGCGCTGCTCGGGCGGACGCTCGCCGGCGCCACGATCTCCGAACGGAAGCTGCTTCGGGAAGAACTTGCCATTGCCGCCAACAACTTGGGTGTGATCTACACGCTTGACGCCGTGGCCGCCCGTGGCTCCGCGGAGGAGAAGAAGCGAGATCGAAGCTTTGCCCGCGCTCGCCGTCTCTATCAGGAGGCCATTCGCTTGGCGCCCAACAAGTCGAGCTCGTATTTCGAACTCGGTAAGTGTCTCGTCGAGCAACATGTCGGAGACGGGAACAGCGCCCATATCGCGCTGGCGCGTGAAGCTCTCCAGCGCGCCACCGCGATCGCGCCGTCGCGGTCGGACATCTGGGCTGCTCTGGCATTGGCCCGAGTCACGGATGCGTCGCCCGGCGCCCCTCCGGATCATCCCGGTGCGGCCGGTGCCCTCCGACAGGCACTGCTCCTGCCCCGAGACTCGAGTCCACAGACGCTCGGTCACTGCTCGCAAGTCCTCGAAACGCTTCCCGACGACAGATACGGGCAAGGCGTTGGCCAGTGGCGCGCGTTTCTCACCGACGTCTGGGCGCGAGTCACGGTGCCCGATCAACTCGAGGTGCTGAAGGTCGAGATGACCGAGGACCGTCCGCCATGGGAGCGCGCGCAGATCGCGCTGGCGCTGGCGGAGAACGAGTCCGACGCAGATGAGTGGATACGACTGTACAAGTGCGCGATCGAGTGGTTGCAAGACCTCCACTATGTCGAGCTACGTGTCCGTGGGCTGCGGGCGGAACTGGCGAAAGCCTACGTCTGGGGAGACAAGCTCGCGGAGGCGCTTGCGCAAGCAGAGGAAGCCGTCAAGCGCGACCCGCTCGATGTGTCCGAGCGGATCGTGCTGGCTTCTGTCTATCAAGCCGTCGAAGAGTTCGATCTGGCGATCGAGACTTACCGGCAATGTCTCGCCCTACCGGCGTCAAAGCCGCAGGAGGCATCGATTCATTTCAGCATCGGTCATGCGTACTACGCGAAGGCCGACGTCGCGCGCACCCTGGAGCAACGACACGAGCTCGCCCACAGGGCAGCGGCCGCCTACCACGACGCGTTCATGTTGCCCTCCGAGCTCTCTCCATCGGAGATCACAGCCGCGCACCGGAGGCTGGGAATCGTGCACTTCATCGTTGGTGAGTCCGAGGCGGCGCTCGCCCAACTTCGCGTCGCGCGACAACGCCAGCCGGAGTGGCCAAGAACGGTCTGGATGCTAGCCCGCGTCTACATGATGCGGGGAGCTCACGCGCAGGCCGAAGCGGCGTTGGTGGAGGCGATTGAGTCGCTCGCCGGCAAGGTCGCAGCCAACCTGGCCGCCGGTCAGGGCGATCACCCGGATTCTGACCCCGACAAGCAACACGGGGATCCTCAGTTGCTCCTTGCCACCATGAGGCTCGACCTCGCAGCCAGCTATCTCCTGCGCGGAGCCAACCTGGGCGAGGTTTCGCGGTTACTCGACGCGGCGCAGGAGCCCGTGCCTGGAGTCGACGGCGTGGCAGCCCAAGAGCTCAATGGTCGCGTTGTTGGTACCCGCGGCTGGCTTTGCCTCGAGCGCTACAAGCAGTCGGGCGATCCCGACCAGCTCGACGAGGCGCTCGCGAAGATCGAGCAGGCTCTGTCCTGCATCGCGCTCGGGCATGCGTATTTCCTTCTCGGCGTCGCCCTCGAGCGGAAGGCGCAAGTGGACGATCGCGGTCGCGACAACTTGCTGAGCCGCGCGGCGGACGCGCTCAGGCGAGGGAGAGGACTCGATCCGTGGGGAGAATTCGCCGACACGGGGGACGAGCTCGAGAGGCTGCTGCAAGCGCAGGCAGAGTCAGAGGGAAGCAACAGCAACGGGCGGGTGGGTGCCGTGAGCCCGCGGGCGACCACGCCTGCATGACGCAAGCGGCTTGACTAGATCGCGCCCGTATGCACGAGGGCGCCGATGACGACGAGAACGATCGCGGTGATTCCGATGTCCCAGCCAGCCCTGAGAGCCGGGCGACCTCGGAGAGCGGGTAGCGGCGCGCGCGGCCGAGGACGGCGAGCGGCACCGAGTGGTCGGGAAGGATTGCGTGTCCGAAGCCGACTCCGGCGGCCGCGGCGAAGAGGGCGGGCGTCGTGCCGCTCACGCCGGCATCGCCTCGGCGCGTGGGCTGGCCGCGAGTCCGAGGCGGAGATGCTCGGTGTGGGAGACGGCCTCGCTGAGCAGAGCGCGGACGTGATCGTCGTGCAGGGCGTAGATGACCTGCCTGCCGTCGCGCTCCCCGACCACCAGCCCTAAGTGGCGGAGTACCCGCAACTGCTGGGAGACGGCCGACTGCTCCATGCCGACGTCGCGGGCAAGATCGCCGACTGAGCACGACGCGACCCCGAGGCGACTGAGGATCCGCACTCGGCTTGGAGCCGCGAGCGCCTGCATCGTCTCGGCGACCGTTCGCGCCGTACTCGCCGACAGAAAGCCAAGCTCGGCTTCGAGACCGTGTCCCATGCTCGGATTATTGCATGAATAGTTATGCAGGTGTGGGCCTACGGCGCCCGCGGGTAGGGTCATCGCGTGGGCTCGAGCACTGACCTGATCAGCATCATCGACGCCGACCCAGAGCTCGGAGAGCTACTCGACGCGGCCGAGCGTGAGCGGGCGCGCCGCGAGGCACTCACCCGCGAGCGCCGGCTCTCGACGGGCGAATGGGACGCCACCAGGGCGATTGAGCCGGACATGCATCATCGCGGCTTCCTGATCATCGAAGGACTGCTCTCCCGCGAGGTCGACGTGCTCGGGCGCCGCTGCGTCGAGCTACTGGGCGTCGGCGACGTCCTCCGGCCCTGGCGCTGGGATGCCGACGGATCGCACGTCCACGCCGAGGTGGGTTGGGCGGTGCTCGAGCCGACGCGGCTCGCGGTGCTCGACCACGGCCTCGTCGTGCGCATGACGCCGTGGCCCCAGCTCGGCGTGGAGCTGTTCGCGCGCGGCACCCGGCGAGCCCACTCGCTCGCTGTCGCCCTGGCCATCGCCCACCATCAGCGTGTCGACGATCGGCTCCTGCTTACGCTCTGGCACCTGGCCGAGCGCTGGGGGCGGGTGGGGCTTGACGGCATCTCGGTGCCCCTGCCCCTGTCCCACCAGCGACTGGCCGACCTGGTCGGGGCGCATCGACCGTCGGTGACCACCGCGATGGGCGACCTCGTGCGCGCCGGATCGGTCAGCCGGCGAGAAGACGGGGTGTGGATGCTCCACGGCACTCCACCGGAGAAGCTCCGCCACCACCGCCTTCTCGCCGCCCTGACCTGAAGCCCGCTCAGGGGACCATCCCGCGGCGACCGCCGAACAGGGCGAGGACGGCGAGGATCGCGAGCAGGAACAGCAGCGGGTGGACGGCGATGCCGCCGGCCACGGCGAGGATCAACAGGATCACGGCAAGAGCGAAAAGCATGCGCACCTCCGATTTGTGGTCTTTGCACCTATATCCCCGCAAATAGCCCGTCGCCACACGTGGCCGTAGGGGTGCGGACGTCAGCATTCAGACATCCGTCCGAGGGGCGGCCAGCCGGGCGCCGGTGGGCGGGTCAGGGATCACGGGCGGGTCCGGCCGCTGGCGCAGCGCGAACCGATCGGATCTGGCCGACCCCTCGGCACGAATGCGCGTCAGTTTGACGCCGGTCAACCGTCGCCCGCCTGCGCGCGCCGGCGCCCGCCCGGGCGCGCGAACCGCTGTCGATCAGTCCCGACAGTCTGGACCAGAAGACATCAGTTCGCGGCGCCGGCCGTGGGCGCCCCGGCGGACGCCATGACCGGTTCCGCGGCGAGGCCCAGCGCCGGGCGCCGTCAACTCCTCGCCCCCGACCGGCCCCCAACTATAAGACTCCCCATCCTCGACCACCCGCGAGCGGAGAGGCTGGAGATCCCCGACCCGGGGATGTGTGGGGTGGAGATTGTCGATGTGCCCGGCGTGCGCGGGTGCGGCGGGCACACGGCTTACGTCGGCGCGGTTGCCCTCGTCGACGACCGGCTTCGCTGCGAGTCCGAGAGCGCGACGTAGTCGTAGTTTTCACGGTTGAGACGATCGGCCGTGCTGCCGACGGATGAGCATGACTCGAACGCTGGTGCGCGTGCTGCTCGGCTCCGAGCCCGCGCACACGGAGACGGGGAGGATACAGCTCGAGAGCGTCATCATCCTCATCGCGGGTGTGTCATTCGTCGCGGGTGTGATCCACATCGCTGCGAGCATCGACCATTATCGAGATTTTGCGGTGTACACCGTCGTGTTCGCGCTGATCGCCACCTTTCAGATCGCTTGGGCGGTCACGATCGCGCGAGGGTGCTCGCGCCAGGTCTTGATCCTGGGCGCCGCGCTCAACTTTGCCATCATCGGTCTGTGGGTGGCTTCGCGGACCGTCGGGGTGCCGATCGCCCCGCGCCCCTGGGTGCCAGAGGATATTGGTGCTCCCGACCTCATGGCGACCGTCGCCGAGAGTGTGATCGTGATCGGCACGACGTGTGCGCTGATGTCGCTGCAGTCCCCATTCGCGCAGCGCGTGCTGGCCCGACTGGCGCCAGTATTGCTGGCGGCGATCCTCCTGTGCGTGACCTTCGGCTTCGGTGCAGGGCACGCGGGATGAGCATTTTTCCCGTCGCCGTTTAGGTAGTTTTCACCGTCAAACGGTTCCACCTGGACGTCGTTAATAGTGGTATGCCTGATGAGCGCATACCCGCTGACACGGTGAGCAGTCCGCGGAGCGGGATCATCGCGCGCGTGGGCCATGTCCTCCCGCGGGGAGGGTCGCTTCCCGTCGAGCGCTGGCAGCCCCGGCATCGGGGCATTCTCGCGTTGCTTTGGCTGAACGTACTCGTGCTCGCGCTGTTCCGTATCGCGTCGGGCGAGGCGAACTTCACGCGCATCGTCACTTCTGCTTCCGGGGTCGCTGTGTTCGCGGTGCTGGGAGCGTCGCCGCGCCTCTCGCGCAAGCTCCGTTCGGTCGCCGTGTCACTCGGGCTGCTGACGGCGGCGGCATTGTTCGTCGACGCCGCACACGGCCGGATCGAGGCACATTTTTACTTCTTCGTGCTGATCATCGTCCTCACCCTGTACGAGGATTGGCTGCCGTTCCTGGTAGCGGTCGCATTCGTCCTCATCCACCACGGCGTGCTCGGGACGATCGATCCGCACGCCGTTTTCGATCGGCCCGAGGCGTGGGCCAGCCCATGGAAGTGGGCGGCGATTCATGCCGCCTTCGTGGCCGCCGCCGGCGTCGCGGCGATCGGTGCTTGGCGACTCAACGAGGACGTGCGCACGGAGATGCGCGTCGCCAACCGAAGGCTCGAAGAGGTCTCCGCGACCGACAACCTCACGGGGCTCGGGAATCGTCGAAAGCTGATGGCCGATCTCGCGCCGCGGGTTGCCTCACGCGAGCCCCTGATCTTGGTCGTCCTCGACCTCGATGGCTTCAAGGCCTACAACGACACATTTGGCCATCCAGCGGGTGACTCGCTGCTGGTCCGCCTCGCGCGAAGTTTGAGCGCTATGACGTCCGGACATGCACACGCCTATCGGCTGGGAGGGGATGAGTTCTGCGTCGTCTGGCCGGGGGCGGACGGCGGCGCTCGCGTTGAGGTCGAAGAGATCGCTGCTGCGTCGATGCGTGAGCGCGGCGAGGGATTCTCGGTGACCGCTTCCTACGGTTCGGTAGCGCTTCCCGATGACGCCTCGACGATCGAGGATGCGCTTCGGGGCGCGGACAACCGCATGTACGCTCGCAAACACGGCTCGCGCCCGTCCTCGGGGCGCCAGAGCGGCGACGTGCTGATCCAGGCTCTCGCCGAGCGCCATCCCGCCCTCGGTCCCCACGTCGACGCCGTGACTGCCCTCGCGGGAGATGTCGCGCTTCGGCTTGGCCTCGCGGACAGCGTCGTCGCGCAGGTCCGTCTCGCGGCCGAGCTCCACGACATCGGCAAGGTCGCAATTCCCGACGAGATCATCGACAGGGCCGGGCCGCTCGACGAGCAGGAGTGGGAGTTCATGCGCCGCCACACGATCATCGGCGAGCGCATCCTGCGCGCCGCCCCCGCGCTGTCGGAGGTCGCCCTACTCGTGCGCTCAACCCACGAGCGCTACGACGGCCAGGGTTATCCCGATGGTCTCGCGGGCCATGACATCCCCGTAGGCGCTCGGATCGTCTGCGTCTGCGACGCCTACGACGCGATGACGTCGGAGCGCCCCTACACGATTGCCCGGGCACCCGCGGAGGCACTGGCCGAGCTCCGCCGCTGCGCGGGCAGCCAGTTCGACCCCGAGATCGTCGATGCCTTCCAGGCGGCGCTCAAGCCGCTCCCCCAAACGCCTGATCGCCGCCGCCGCCGTGTGGCACTGACCGCCGATGAGCCTTTAGTCTCACCTTGGTGAGCACGCCGTGCCGGATCGCTTTGGTCTCGGGGAGCCTGCGGGACGGCTCGACCAATACTGCGTATCCAAGCCATCGCGCGGGGTATCGTTCGGCGTAATGACGGGCGCGTCGGACTCCGAGGCTCGCAGTTTCGCGGCGGCGTTCCGGTCCTTCTTGGAGTGGGTGCACTCTGAGCGGGCGGGGGCGTGGGAGCGCAACGAGGTCGTCAGCCTGGTGGGCGAATTCCTCGGCGAGGGAGCGGCGGACCGCTCGGTGGTGACGCGCACGCTGCCGGTGTTCGAGCACGTGAACCTCCAGACGGCGCTCAACGCCTGGTCGGAGGAGCCGGGGCGCGAGGTGGCCGTGCACGGCATCTCGATCCCGCCGCACCACGGGGCGGTGAACTTGCAGCAGATCATCACCGGAGAGGCCATGCCGCCGCTGCGGCTGTCCGCGCCGCCGCTGGTCGACCTGCCCAACGGGCCCGGCTCGACCCTGGCCTGCCTGCAGCTCGCCGTGCTCCTGGTCACCGACGCGGACGCCCGCTACGCGGTGATGGTGAGCGGACCGGGCGATCACGATCCGAACCTCGAGGTCGAGGTGGCTGGGCTGCCGGTCGAGGCGGCGCAGGCCGTGCACGCTCGCCTGAAGGACCTGCGCAGCGAGCTCAACGTCTATCGCGGACACGTGCTCGACGTCAGCACCACTCCGATGGGTGACGTCGCCCTCGAGTTCGGGGAGGTTCCGCTGACCGCTCGCGACGACGTCGTGCTTCCCGAGGCGGTGCTGGGGCGGGTGGAGCGCCATGCCCTGGGCGTCGCCGCGCATCGCGAAGCGTTGCTCCAGGCCGGTCAGCACCTCAAGCGAGGCCTGCTCCTGTATGGGCCGCCGGGAACCGGCAAGACGCACACGACCCGCTACCTGATCGGCCAGATGACTGGGTACACGCGCTTCATGCTCACGGGCCGGGCCCTGCATGCGATCGGCTCGGTGGCCGAGCTGGCGCGCGACCTGCAGCCGGCCGTCATCGTCCTCGAGGACGTCGATCTCGTCGCCGAGGACCGCAGCTTCGGCCCCGGGTCGAGCCCCGTCCTCTTCGATCTCCTCGACGCCATGGACGGCGCCGCCGGTGACGCCGATCTGCTCTTCGTGCTCACCACGAATCGCGCCGACCTGCTCGAGGGGGCGCTGGCGGCGCGTCCCGGTCGCGTCGACGTTGCCATCGAGATCGACCTTCCCGACGCTGAGGCCCGCGGGCGGCTGCTCGCGCTCCACGGCCGCTCGGTCCCCCTGCACCTGACCGAAGCGGAGACTCGCGAGGTAATCGAGCGCACCGAAGGGGTAACCGCCTCCTTCCTCAAGGAGCTGCTGCGCCGCGCGATGCTCGAGTCCCTGGACGACAACGCGGCTACCGTCACCGCCACGCACACCTCGCGGGCGCTCGATGACCTCCTCGACAGCGGGCAACAGCTCACCCGCAGCCTGCTCGGCGTCGGCAACGACCCCGCGTCCCTCCCTCCGGGCGGCGGCCTCGGGTCGCTGCCGCCTGGGCGGGGGCGGGGGTGGGTCGGCTACGCGCCCGGCCGCATGGGCCCACAC
>JALYZL010000577.1 GCA_030948875.1 Actinomycetota bacterium | reverse complement strand
CTCCCCGAGTTGTTCTCTGCGCCCATCCTCGAACGGATGCCGGCAAACGCCGCGCGCCCGAACGGACTACCTGACGTCCGGTTGTCCGCGAGCTCAGCCGAGCAGCGACGCGACTTCGAGGATGCCGACCCCGGTGGCGGGCGCCGGGACCGTGTCGCCGAGTCCGTAAGCGACGGTCGCGCGGTAGCCGTCGCGCATCGGATTGATCCGAACCTCAACCGATCGGGCGGGCTGGTCGATCAGCCAGTACACCGGAATGCCAGCGGCGGCGTAGAGGCGGGTCTTGACGCCGCGATCGACGTCGTGAGAAGTGACGGCAATCTGGGCGACCACGAGAGCGCTGGTTGGATGCTCATCCGCGGTTGGCTCGCGCTCTACGAGGGCGAGATCGGGCTCGGGTACCGAGTCGCTTGCGACCTCGAGCGGGAGTTGCACGCGGAGCCATGCCTCCGCCCGAGCGAAGTGCCGCGTCCTCTTCTCGGCCGCTCGCCTCGCAAGAAGGCGCGTAGAACGTTCCTTCGAATCTGCGTGATCGTGCAGGGTCTGCCACGATGGGATCGGCCATCCACATCATCTGCACGATCGTGCAGATCTGCCGGTAATTGGGTCTTGGGCACTACTATCTGCGTGATCGTGCAGATACCAGCTTCCGCCGAAGTCCTGGAGATCGCGAGATTGGTGCGCGCCGAGCGCCTCCGCCAGGGCCTGAACCAAGAGCGGCTTGCCCTCGTGGCGAACGTGGCCGTTCGGTCGGTCCACCGGATCGAGCACGCCGAGGAGACCGTCCGATTCGACACTCTCCTGCGGGTGCTGAACGCCCTCGGGCTCGAGCTCACGATCCACAGACGGGGCGAGCGGTGACACTCGGGGTTTATTGGGACCGTGTACGGGTGGGAGAACTCGACCTGGCCGGCGAGAAGACGAGGGAGTACAGCTTTAGGTATCTCGATATACAGCGTCCGATCTCGTTGTCGCTGCCCACGAGCACCACGAGCTTCACGCCGGCAGAGAGCCGCCCGTTCTTCGAATCCTTGCTGCCCGAGGGCGCCGTACGAGAGCAGATCGCGACCACGCTGAAGCTGGCTGCAAGCGACTCGTATGGGCTGCTCGCCGAGCTTGGCCGAGATTGTGCCGGCGCACTTCAGATCCTCGAGCACGAACGCCTCTCGGATGTCCCGAGCGTGCGCTGGCTCAAGCCCACCGAACTCGATCAGCTGATCCACGAGCTCCCGCAGCGACCACTCGGAATCGCACCCAGCGATCATCGAGTACGACTCAGCCTCGCCGGGGTGCAGCGGAAAGCCGTACTCGTTGGCGATCGCGCCGG
Organism: Actinomycetota bacterium; assembly: GCA_030948875.1. Taxonomy (GTDB): domain Bacteria; phylum Actinomycetota; class Thermoleophilia; order Solirubrobacterales; family Solirubrobacteraceae; genus Palsa-465. The sequence continues at coordinate 1,475 of JALYZL010000577.1, read as the reverse complement.
CCGCTTCGGAGAACCGCTGGATGGCATGCCGAGCACCCATATCCTCAAGCCTGAGCCGCCCAGCGACGAGCATCCCGGCCTCGCCCACAACGAGTTCTTCTGTATGCGCCTCGCCGAGCGCTGCGGGCTGCGGACCGCGAAGGTCGAGCTGATCACTGCCGACACCCGGGCATGCCTCGTGGTGGAGCGCTTTGATCGAGACTTCTCGGATTCGCCGGTCCGGCGCCTTCATCAGGAGGATCTCTGTCAGGCACTTGGACTGACGCCCGACTTCAAGTACCAGCGCCCCGGCTGGACCGTACCCTCCTATGCCTCCTTGGCGGCACTGCTCGATCAGCACTCGCTCAGGCCGGGTGTCGACCGTTTAGAAGCCGCGCAAGCGGCCCTGTTCAACTTCCTCGTGGCCAACGCCGACGCGCACGCCAAGAACATCTCGCTCCTCCACGTGCCCGGCGGAATTCGGATCGCACCGCTGTACGACCTGGTGTGCACCGGTGCGTATCCGGAGCTCAGTACCGAGCTTGCCCTGGGCATCGGCGATGAGTTCGATCCGAGCCAGGTGGGTGCGGCACAGTGGAGCGATCTGGCGTTCGACTTTCGGCTGAATCCGCGAGCGTTCGAGCGAGAACGAAAAAGGCTGGCGAGGGCCGTGCCGGACGAGGCGGTCAAGCTCCTCGAGCAGGCGCGGGGAGAGGGATGGAATCGGCCCATTCTCGACCAGATCGTCGAGCTTATCGAGCGGCGCGCCCGGCAGCTGTGAGCGTGCCGAATCCATACGCGCGCAGTACCGCAGCCGCTGCCGTCGACGTCGCCGGTCGCCGGTCGCCGGCGCCATCAACGACGCCAGGATTGCTTTCGTCAAAGCAACCGAATGATCTCTGCATCGCCGTCCGAGGCTCTAGTCCGCCTGTCAAGCAGGTTCGGCTTCGCTCGGCGGCCAGTCGAGTTGCTCGGACAGCTCGCTGGGTCCCGTCGCGATCAGCCCGCTGCGCTCGACGGCGCGGTACTCGCCCTGCTGTAGCGCCAGCCAGCCGACCGAGCGCTGCTGCGGGTCGACGATCAGGATCTCGTCGACGGCGTGGGCCGCGTAGTAGGGAAGCTTCTCCCACGTCTCGTCGTTCGGCGAGACAATCTCGATGACGAGGGCGGCGGTGTCGTGCCAGACCCCGGTCGCACGGCCTCGGTGGAGCGCGCCGTCGGGGATGCGATAGTCGTGCTCGTTGTCGCCGAGGTTGATGGCGCCAGTGGAGGTGAGGCCGACGCGCTCGGCTAGCGGGCCGAGGAGCCGCGCGAGCTGCCATTCGAGGTTCGCGTGGGCACCGGACGGAGACGGAACCATGTGGTAGACGCCCTCCCACACCTCGTCACGGCGGTCCGCTCCCGTACGACGGCGGTGCTCGAGCAGCTCATCGAATGCGGCGGACGCTTGGTCGAGCACGAGTGTGCGCATTGCGCTCCCAAGAGTACTGCCCGGC
>JALYZL010000558.1 GCA_030948875.1 Actinomycetota bacterium | reverse complement strand
TCCAGCAGGTGGTCCTGCTCGCAACGTCGCACTACCGCGGACCCGTGCTGGTCCGAGGACGGCGGTTAGGCGGACCGGGCGCCGTGGGCTTCGGCGCGAGGCTCGTCCCCGTGGACGAGCTCCAGCTCGAGGCACCGGGCGTGTACTCGCCCGGTGAGCCCCTCGGATGGCGGGCGTGGCTCGCGCTGATCCGCGTGCGCCGTAGCAGCTGCTGCGCCTACCAGATCGATGGGACCCGGTTCAGCCCTGTGATCGTGTTCGAGGCTTCAATTCACGGGGCTCGTGGCTGGGGTCGTTGAAGGACCTCGGGCGGCGCCGACGATCGAGCGATCTGTGTCCGCGGCCTCGCAGCCAGGTCAACGTCGGCGCCAAGCACCTCGCCGAGCCGGGCGCGTGCGCGATCGAGCGCAGGCCCGGAGGTTCGTGGCAGCGCGTGGACGGGATTGCGCTCGCACTCGCGTTGTATCCGGACTCGTTCCTCGAACACGGGACGCGGGATCGCGCCGAAGGAGCCATGGTTGAGATACGCCACCGCGGGATCGAGCATCTAGTCCGCGGCGAGCGCTACGGCGGCGGTGCCGGTATGGGCGGCGGGTGTCGATATGGGCGGCGGTGTCGGCGCGCGTGGCGGCTTCGGCGCGCGCAGAGGCCGGACGCGTCACAGAGCGCCGACGACCTGGGTGCCGAGCCACACCAGGGCGCCCGCGCCGAGGAGGCGACGGAACCAGTTGGCGCCCGCCGCGACCTCCTCGACGGCCCACACGGCAATGCCGACATCCAGCGCCACGCGGCCAATCTCGTGCGCAGTCCCCTCGGCAACCGAGGCGAGGCCCCACCCTGCGAAGGCCACGATCAGCGGCGGGTTAGGGAACTGCGCGATCGGAAAACGGCGTGGCCAGCCCTCCTGGCCACGCTCCCAGAGCTCGGCGGCGTTCATCGTGGGCATGATGCCAGGCTGGCAGGCGCTTAACGACATCGCGCCGAGCGGGCGATCCGACTCCGGTCACACCCGCGCTCTGCCGTCTTCATCAGCTGATGGCGGCTGAGTCGTTGTCACCGCGACGGCGATGACAACGACAACGGCTTGGCGGTGGCAGCAGCGAACTCGTCGCGCCCGTATCATTCTGCTACGATTGGTCGCGGAATGCTACCGATTAGAGGAGTTTCTGATGGCTACCACCGCTGACCGGCCAACCCGAGTCCCGTCTGACCTGTTCGACAGCGCCGTTGTCGAGGGGGCCAAGGAGAACCGCTCAGCCAAGCAACAGCTTGAGCACTGGGCGCGTGTCGGCAAGGCAGTGTGCGCCCAGCAGACCGGCGCCAGGCGTCACGTGGAAGCCGCGTTGGCGGGCAGCCTACCGGTCGAGCGTCTCTTTGATGCGGAAGCCATCGTTTTCGACGCGGAGGTGCAGTCCCGGGTAGAAGCGCGGCTGCGAGGAACGAATCTCGGTGCGGTGCTCGCCGCGCGAGGCGTCGCAACCGTGGCTCTGAACGAGCAGGGCGAGCTCACGGAGTACCGACCTGACGGAACCAGCGCGCCTCTTTGAGACAGCTGCACCTCGCGATTGGACCGAACGGCTCCGGTAAGACCACGTTCGTCACAGAGTTTCTCGCGCCGGAGCTGCCGAACTATCCGTATGTCAATGCTGACGACATCGCGAAGGCGCGCTGGCCCGCCGACCCCGAGGCGCACGCCTACGAGGCCGCCCAGGTGGCCGCCGACACTCGCGCGCACCTCATCGCCAGCGGCACGTCATTCGTCGCCGAGACGGTGTTCTCCCACCCGTCAAAGCTCGACCTTATTCGTCTGGCGCAAGAGGCGGAATACCAGGTCGTCCTGCACGTGATGCTGGTGCCGGAGGAACTGACGGTCAGGCGCGTTGACTATCGGGTACGGGCAGGTGGGCACAACGTACCCGAGCACAAGATTCGTGAGCGCTACCACCGCGTGTGGCCGCTCGCTGCCGAAGCCATCCTCATGACCAATAGGGCGGTTGTGTATGAGAACTCTCGGTCCACCGGCCCCAGCATCGTGGCGGAATTCGTCCAAGGGTCTCCAATGGGTCCTGTCAGGTGGCCAGAATGGGCGCCGGCGCCTCTACTGTCCCCAGTTGAAATCGGACCCGGTGTGACCGGCCGGCCGAGTCATCTTCCTCGGGGATCATGGAGGACCACCCAGCCGTCCCCCGCGGGCTCCCTGGGAACGTAGTGGAGCGCTTCCCGCCAAAACGCCAGCATCCTGTCGAACTCGTAACAACGAACCACGATCGAACCGACCTTCAC
>JALYZL010000552.1 GCA_030948875.1 Actinomycetota bacterium | reverse complement strand
CTCCGAGGACGCGCTGCGCCGTCTCAACGAGCGGCTCGATCGCGCGTCGGGCGCCGCGGAGCGCCTGATCGCCGAGGCGGCCGCCGAATCCGCCGCGCGCGCGGCAGGCGCCTTCCGGCGCCCACCTCCATCAGGCTGGCAGGCGCCGCAGCCCGAGGAGGCGCCCGGGCGTGGCGGTGAGCTCGACCTGCTCGTCCAACTCCTGGAGTCGCTCCGCGACCTCATCCCGCCGGAGCTGCAGCAGCGCCTCGCCGAGGCGGTGAGGGAGCTCCTGCTCGCTGTCAGGGCGCTCATCAACTGGTATCTCGACCGCCTCGACGGCCACCGGGAGGAACCGGCCGAGGTTCAGGACATACCGATCAGCTGGGATTGAGCCTGGGCTGGGCGCGGAAGCGAAGTGCGCTCGGCGTCGGGACCCGCGCGTACAATCGGCTCGTGACCCGTAGATGGATCTTCACCGGGTCGCCGGAGCAATCCGCGGCGACGGCAGCCTGGGCATGAGCAGCCAGGAAGCCGTCAAGCGGGGGACCACGCGCTCGGCGTCGGGACCGGCGCGACTCCGGCGCGCGTGGCGGGCGCTGCCGCGCGACCGCCGGCTTGCCGCGGGTGCGGCGCTAGGGCTCTTCCTGGCCCTGTTCCTCCCGTGGTACCAGGAGACCGGCCTCGCGAGCGCGGGCAGCCGGGTCCAGGCGGCCACCGCCTCGCTGACCGGGTGGGCCGCCTTCTCGTGGGTGGAGGCCGCCGTTCTCCTCGTGGCGATCGGCGTGCTCGCGCTGATCTTCCTGCGCGCCGAAGGGCGGGCGTTCCACTTGCCCGGCGGCGACGGCGTCATCGTCATGACGGCCGGCGGCTGGACATGCTTGCTGGTCATCTGGCGAATCTTCGACAAGCAGGGCGTAACGAGCCACGGTCAGTTCGCCACCACGTCGGGAATCGAGTGGGGCATCTTCATCACCCTGGCCGTCGCCGGCGCCCTCACCTACGCGGGCTCGCGGATCCGCGCCGCGCACGCGCCCGAGCCACCACTGCCCGGCGACGCGGGGCCCGCCGCGCTGCCGGGCGACGTCCCGGGCGCAGGGGACCCCGAGCCCTGGCCGGAGACCGTGGGAGCCGTCAAGACCAGGCGCCGGGTGCGGGCGGACGCGGGCGCTTCGAGGCCGCAGGGCGTGGCGGGGCCGGCGGGCGTAGGAGCCCACCGCGGGCGCCGGGCGATGTGGGCTGAGCCCGTGGAGTGGGACGAGCCCACGACCATCGCTGAGCCGCCCGTGCTGCCCACGCCGACGGCCCAAACACGCGTGATCGAGCCGGCGGACGGGCCTCGCCAGCTGCGCATCCCGCTCGAAGGCGAATCTGCGGACTGAAGCGCGTTCGCCGCTCTCGCGGTGGAGATTCGTCGCCGCCCGCGTCATCCCGCGTCACGGACGCGCCACCCCCGCGTCACGGGCTTGCCGGGCCTGTCCCCATGTGGCCGGGCCCTACCTCGGGTGCAGCACGAACGACACATAGGCGCTCACGCCGGCGATGATGGCCAGCCCGACGAGGATCACGATCCGCGACTTGACGATGTGCCCGAACGCGGCGACGACGAAGCCGAACGCGACGGCGAGAAACCAGCCGAGCGGGGACACCGCCGCGTTTGGCAGCCAGGCGAGCACGGCACGAGCATTTCAGACGGCACCGTGCCGCGCCGCGGCACACGAAGCCGCACCGCCCCACAGACGGCACCGCGCCGCGCCGCGGCACCCCACCCGAGGCTATCCTGCCCTGAGTGCCCACCTCACCGTCATCGGTCGCCGACGTCGCCGACGGCCTCAGAGACGCTGGCTATCTGGCTGGCGGGAACACGGCGCTGGTAGCGTATCTGGCCACCAAGCTCGATAAGCCCGTGCTCGTGGAGGGTCCGGCCGGGGTTGGCAAGACGGAGCTGGCGAAGGCACTCGCGCGCTACCTCGACCGCAAACTCGTGCGCCTGCAGTGCTACGAGGGTCTCGACGAGGCCAAGGCGCTGTACGAGTGGAACTACCGCAAGCAGCTGCTGCGCATTCAGACCGAGGCCGACGCGACGGGCTGGCAGGACGTGCAGGACGACATCTTCGGTGAGGAGTTCCTGCTCCGGCGTCCGCTGATGACGGCGATTGCCTCCGAGACGCCGGTGGTCCTGCTCATCGATGAGATCGACAAGACCGATCAGGAGTTCGAGGCGATGCTCCTGGAGCTGCTGTCGGACTTCCAGATCTCGATCCCCGAGCTCGGCCGGATCGAGGCGCGCTCGCAGCCTGTGGTCCTGCTCACCTCCAACAACACGCGTGAGCTCACCGAGGCGCTCAAGCGGCGCTGTCTTTATCTCTGGCTCGATTATCCGGACCTCGAGCATGAGCTGGAGATCGTTCGCCTGCATTCGCCCGAGCTCGACGCGGCGCTCGCGCGCAAGCTCGTCGAGGTGGTCCACCAGGTCCGTGAGCTGGATCTCAAGAAGCCGCCGTCGATCGCCGAGTCGATCGACTGGGCGCGGGCGCTGCTGCTCCTCGGTGCGCGCGACATCGACGAGGCCACCTTCGCGGAGACGATGAGCGTGATCGTCAAGCACCGCACCGATCTCGACACGGTCGCCGCGCGCGTCGGCGTTCAGCTCACGCAGGCGTCCGATGCCACCCGCCCCGCCGCATAGCGCCCTCTACGGCGGGATCCCCGACCCCGGGCCCGGCGGCTTCGACGGCCAGTTGCTGGCCTTCGCCGATGACCTGAGGTCCGAAGGGATGGCGCTCGGGACCTCCGAGCTGCTCGACGCCTTTGCCGCGCTCGACCACGTCTCGTGGACCGAGCGGGCGGCGTTCAAGGAGGCGCTGGCCGCGACGCTGGCCAAGTCGCCCGAGGATCGGCGCGTGTTCGAGCTCGTGTTCGAGCGCTTCTTCTTCCGGGCGGCGGAGGCCGAGGCGACCCGCAGCGAGATCGACGAGCACGGACGGCTGCAGGGCGGCGATCAGATCGACCTCGAGGCCCTCCGTCGCCAGATCGCCGCCGCCCTCCGGGACGGGGCGGAGGGCATGCTGGGCGACCTCGCCCGCCTCGCCATCGCCGCCTTCGGCCGCGGCGAGGGCTCGGGCGTGGTCGGCGTCGACGTCCAGCGCATCCGCCGCTCGCTCGGGCTGCGGGCCGAGCAGCAGCCGGAGCTACCCACCGACGATCCGCGGCGCGACGGGCTGTCGCGCGAGGAGATCCGCAGGTTCGAGTCGCATCTGCGGCGCGAGCTCGAACGTGACGCAATCGAACGCACCCGCTCCCTCCCCCCCAAGCGTCCCCTCAGCGATCTCGACCGCGCCCTGCCGACAGGACCGGTCCAGGATCTCGCCGCCGTGCACCGAGTCGTCGCCCAGCTCAAGCGCCGGCTGGCGACCCAGGGCCACGAGGTGCGCGGCCGCAAGCGCCATGCTCACGTCGACGTCCGCCGGACGATGCGCGCCTCGCTGCAGACGGGCGGCGTTCCCATCGACCTCAAGTACCGCCCGATCCGGCCCCGCCGGCCCGAGATCTTCGTGCTCTGCGACGTCTCCACGAGCGTGACGAGCGCGAGCACGTTCTTCCTCAGCGTCCTCCACGCGCTCCACGACTCGTTCCGCAAGCTCCGGTCCTTTGTCTTCATCGAACGGATCTCGGAGGTGACCGATCTGCTCGAGCGCGAGCGCGACTTCCGTGCCGCGAGCGAGGCGATCGGACGCGACGCCGGCGTCGCCGATATCTCGGGCTACACCGACTACGGACGTGTGTGGACCGAGTTCTTGGCGCTGATCGAGGACGAGCTCCACCCTCGCGCGACGGTGATCGTGCTCGGCGACGCCCGCACCAACGGCCGGCCTCCGCGCGACGACGTGTTCGCGCTCATCACCGCCAAGGCGGGCCGGACGTTCTGGCTGAACCCCGAGCCGCGCCTTTACTGGAACTACGGCGACTCCGTGATGGCCGCCTACGAGCGCCACTGCACGGCCTTCGAGTGCTGGAACACCGACGGACTCAGTACGTTCGTCTCCCATCTGATGCGTGACCGAGCGCAGGACCGCCGCCGCCCCTGAAGCCACTCGGAAGCGGGCAATCGGCTACATCCGAGCGAGCGCCGTCGGCGGCACGCGCAGCCTCCGCCATCCCCGCGGTTAGCCGGGTCCGTCCGCGCTCAATGGTATCCTTATGCCATGCGAACAACCATCGACATGGCAGGCAGACTAGTGGTGCCGAAGGCGTTGCGCGAACAACTTGGCTTCGCGGCCGGCGCAGAGCTGGAGGTCACAGCCGTCGACGGTCATCTCGAAGTCGCCGTTCCCTCTCGGGTGCGTGTCGAGGAAGGTCCCCACGGAGTCCGGTTCGTGGCCGACGCGGACGAGCGCCTTGACGCCGGACAGGTGCGTGAGCTGATGGAACGAGGCCGGCGCTGACCGCCGACACGAGCGCGGTCATCGCCGCGCTGTCGGAGTGGCACGAGCAGCATGCGTCAGCGGCCGCTGCGTTGGACACGGTGAAAGCTCTACCCGCTCACGTCGTTATCGAGGCCTACTCCGTGCTGACCCGGCTGCCGTCCGGTCTCGCTGTCGCTCCAACGCTTGCCGCAAGGGTTCTGGCGTGCCGCTTCGACGCGCCACCGTTGCGTCTGGGCGAGGCCGAGCGCAACCGACTCCTCCAAACGCTGGCAGGCGCCGGCGTCTACGGGGGAGCGAGCTACGACGGCCTCGTCGCCCTGGAAGCCAGCGCGCACGCACAAACCCTGCTCACCCTGGATGACCGAGCGCGGTCCACATACCAACGGTTGGGCGCCGAGTTCACCGTCATCGTGGCATGATGCGGTGCCCCTGACGCGGCCAGGGTCGCCTGAGACGACCGCCCGCCGCGTCGCGGACTCAGCGCGTCTGCGGCAGCGGGGCGAGCGCGTCGCTGACGTACTGCGCGAGCTCGGGATCGACCATCCCGCGTGACGCGCTCTGCACTCCCTCCTCGCGGTACATCGTCGTAAGCGAGCGCTGAATGCCCTCGTCGCCGCCCGTGAACTGCTCGATCAACCCGCGCCACTGGAGCGCGAGCTCGCGCATACGGGCGTCGGTCGGCGCCGTTCCGCCCGCCCGCTCGGCCTTCACCGCCGCGATCAGCTCGGCCCAGTCCTGCTCGGCTCGGCGCATGCCCTCCTCGCCGAGCTCGGCCGGGCGCTCCGCGAGCTGCTCCTGCTGCTCGGGGGTGTAGTACTTCTCACTCATGGTCATCACCTCGATGGCTTCGATGAACTCGTCGAGCGTCGGGTCCTGCTCGGACTCGAGTAGTTCGACCAGGTGCTCCAGGGCGCGATGCAGCCGCCGCTGGAGCGCCAGGCTGCGCTCGACCTGCGCCAGGTGTCGCCGGACCGCCTCGACTAGGTCAGGGTCCTGATCGAGGACCGCCGCGATCTCGTCAAGGGGCAGCCCGAGCCGCCTCAGCGCCACTATCCGGTACAGCCGCCTGACGTTCTCCTCCGAGTAGAGCCGGCGCCCCGACTGCGTCCGCTCATCGGGCTTCAGTAGCCCGATCGCGTCGTAGTGATGGAGCGTGCGCACGGATACCCCGGTCCCGCGCGCCAACGCGCCGATCTGCATCGTTTGCGAACTCTGCTCGTCGTGTTCGGTCATGGCGGTCACCGAAAGCCACCGTAGATCCTGACGCTACGTGAGCTTCAAGCGATCAGCGAAAAAAGCTTTCACTGCTCCACGAACCGCGTGAGCACCGTGCGGGTGTCGCCGCTCGCGTCGGTGAGCACCCACTTGGCGCTGTAGGCGCCGGGCGCAAGCGCTGGCACCGGTACCCCGCGCGCGGTGTTGACGTTCGCCGCTCGGAACGCGACGGTCTGACCGCCTCCGGAACCGGGGATGATGGTCAACGCCACCGGCGCTCCGCTGGCGATCATTGCATGCTGCGGGGTGGGGATCCCCGCGCCCGCGAGCGCGGTGAAGGCGCCGGAGAGCGTCGCGCCGTTGCTCGGCGTGGTGAACTCGAACTGCGGCACGTCGGTGAAGGTGACGCCGCCGCTGAGGTCATCGGTCTGCTCGATATGGGTAGTAGAGAGGCCCTTGGCGCTACCGTCGGCTGGACAGATCGTGCCCCTGCCGGCGATCCCCGGGGCGCCGACCGCCGCGTTCGTCGGTGGCGTGGTGGGAGCGGGACCGTAGTAATTGCCGGCCTCGCAGGTTCCGGAGGCGATGATCGTCTGGGCGCCGATGATGTCGACTCTCAGATGGGCGACATGCAGAGCCGTCAGCGTGCGATGGGCGCCGTTGCTCAGCGTTACCACGTCGCCGCCCATCAGACCCGGGCGCCCGGGAAAGGCGACGTCGGCGCTCACTCCGCGGCCGTTGGCCTTGGCGTCCACGGCGACATGCCCGCGCCCGCGGGTGAGCGTGTACCTCGTGCCCGGCACCAGGCCCGTGCAGCTGACCTGACGGGAGCGCAGGTTCGCGGTGCAGGTCGGGAACCCGCTGGGCCGGAAGAGGAGCTGACGGTTGTCGAGCAGCGAGACAGCGTTCGCTTCGCCGATCGGCACGGACAGGCTCACGAGCGCGCCGTTGGGGTTTCTCGCCGTGACGGCGCGGTTGTCTTCGCTCACGAAGTGCACGGCGGCCCCCGGTGCGATCGGCCCGGTGTGGAGGATGGAGACGTCGGTCTCGGTCCCGCAGTGGTCGGTCGGTGACTGGGTGGTGGCGCCGTCGATCGTCAGCTCGAGCACGCCGGTCTGGAAGCACGGGCCGATGAGGAAGCCGCTCGCGCCGAAGCCCGAGGCGACGGCGAACCCGTGGTCGAGATCGAACCAGCCTGTCCACCCGCTCTCGGTGAACGGGTTGCCGCCGTTGCCGGTGAGGATGGTCTCGGCCGGCGGCCCTCCCGCGCCGTAGGCGACGAAGACCTTGTCGCGATCGTCGCCGAACGCCTCGGCCCGGGCGCGCGTCAGCGACCTCAGCGACACGGGACCCCACGTCCCGTCTGATCGCGTGACGGTCCGCACTCGGGCCACCACCGTCTTCGCACGCTGCAGGGTGACGGTCACGCTCACGTTCCCCCCCGCAGAGCCGATGCTCCCGCTCACCGACGAGCTGAACTGCGCCAGATGCACCCGGGGCAGGGGGAGCGCCGAGGTCGACGCCGCCGAGGTCTGGACGCAGCCGGGGGTCGCGTTTGACCACATGTCCTGGATCAGCCACTGATCGCCGTTGATGAGCTGGTTGTAGGGGGACCCGTCGGGCGCGTAGCCGAGCGGCGTCCCCACCTCGGGGCCGAACTCGCACTTGTCGCCGACCTCGCTGCCGTTGGGATCCATCCACGCGTTGCCCTCGGGGTTGGTCATCGCCTCGAGGGTCTCGTGGGCGGCAACCCCGACCGCCGACTCCGCGTCGGGGTTGCCCTGGGGATCGCTGCCGGGCGAGACCGTGATCTCGATCAGGGGGTCGGGGACGACGGCGTAGATGGTGACCCCGTTGCCGAGATCCGAGAGCGAGTGGTAGCCGCCGAAGGCATTGCTGCCGCAGCTGCCGGGCGCGTAACAGGTGTCGACGCCCGGCGGCAGGAAGATGATCCACAGGTTGTTCAGCCCCCGAGCCGACGGATCGCGCGTCTGGATCACGTGGTCGATCTCGTGCTGGAGCTCGAGATCGGTCACGCAGGTGGCGATGCCTTGCGGTGACGCGCACTGCTGGCGAGGCGCCGGATACGGGTCGGTGGCATCGACCGAGTCGAGCGCGGCGCTGTAGGCGATGCTGTAAGCGCCGGGACCGCTGCCGTCGCCGTACTCGCTGAGGACGGAATTGATGTTGGTGGCGGCGCCCGAGTCGTGCGCGATGTCGGTGAAGTACTTCTGCACAAGGGGCTCGTAGCCGAGGACCCCGGGCGCCGGCGGACCCGAGAACTTGTAGCCGCTGGGGGCCCAGAAGATGGTGTGGATCCTCACGCCGCGCATCACCGACCCGCCGTGGTAGGCCTCGGGCAGGTTGGAGCCGACGGCGATGTCGGGTCCGCCGGCGACGGGCACCAACCCGAGGGCCCCTCCGATCCGTGACCGGAACCCGGTATTGGCCCCGGCGGCGGGGGCGAGCACAGCAACGACGGCGAGCGCGACGAGCGCGCAAGCGATCGGCGCGGCGAGGTCCGCGCGGCCCAACCTGATGAGGCGAAGCTTCTCCATCCGGGATATGACGCCGCGTCCCGCGCGCCGGCGGCCGTGACCTTACCGGATGCCTGGCGCGCTCACGCGATAGGATGAACGGCCAGCTGACCACCCAGGGGGGCTGGCGGGAAACGCCGGCTGAGATAGCGCCCATCACGTAACGCGACCCGGCGCTGACCCTTAGAACCTGTGGGGTAATGCCCGCGAAGGGAGCGAACATCCAAGCGCGCACGTGCGCCGTCGAGACTCCGCCGCATGAGCGTCGAGTCCCGGACGGTCCGAACGGGGTTCGGATCCGTTCTGTCGACCGCACCTTCGTCACCCGCCGCGGCGAGGTGGCGGCGCTGGCCGGCATGTCGCTGCACGCCGCCCCCGGGGAGATCGTCGCCGTCGTGGGGCCGAGCGGATGCGGCAAGTCGACTCTGCTCGAGCTCATCTGCAAGCTCCAGGCGCCCGACGCGGGAACCGTCGAGGCCGACCCCGCGGCGCTCATGCCCCAGCGGGACCTTCTCCTTCCCTGGCTCGACGCGACTGACAATGCCGCGCTCGCGCAGCGGGCCCGCGGCATCCCGCGAGACCAGGCACGCGAGGCGGCGCGACCCTGGCTCGAGCGCTTCGGCCTCGCCGGCTTCGAGCGCTCGCGTCCCGCCGAGCTCTCGGGCGGGATGCGTCAGCGGGTGGCGTTCCTGCGCACGCTGCTCGCGGGCAAGCCGGTGCTCGCGCTCGACGAGCCGTTCGCGGCGCTCGACGCGCTGACGCGGCTCGAGATGCAGGGGTGGCTCGGGAGCCTGCTGGGGCGCGAGCCACGCACAGTCGTACTGGTGACCCACGACGTCGAGGAAGCGGTGGTGCTCGCCGACCGCGTGGTGGTGATGTCGCCGCGCCCGGGACGCGCGGTCGCTGAGCTCGAGGTGGTGCTGCCGCGGCCGCGGCACCGGACCGAACCCAAGGTCATCGCCCTGCGCGAGCGCGCGCTCGAGGCGCTGGGGATCCCGGGATGACCACGGCGCCCGCCAGCGACCACGGCGTGCTCGCCGGCGTGCTCCGCGCGGACGCAGCAGCGGCGCGCGCCGACGTCCGCCTGTGGAACGCGGCCGGCCGGCTGCTCCTGAGCTGGCGGACGATCCTCATCCTCCTCGTGCTCTTCGGCGCCTGGGAGCTCTACGTCGACCTCGGAGCGGTCGACCCGCTCGTCCTCCCCCCACCGCACCAGGTGGCCCAGGCCCTCTACGACGATCGCTCGCTGCTGTGGAGCAGCTTCCTCGTCACCGCCCAGGAGATCGTCTTCGGCATCCTCCTTGCCGCCGCGGCGAGCCTCGCCCTGGCGGTCTGCCTGCACCTGTCGCTGACGCTGCGGCGCGCCGTCTACCCGCTCCTCGTCGCCTCCCAGGCCGTGCCGGTGGTGATCCTCGCGCCGCTCCTCGTCCTCTGGCTCGGGTTCGGCTTCCTGCCCAAGCTGATCGTGATCGCCATCGTCTGCTTCTTCCCGATCGTGGTCACCACGCTCGATGCCCTCGCCGCCGTCGATCCGGACCTCCTGAAGCTGATGCGGACCTTCGACGCCTCGCGTCCGCGGACGTTCCGTCACGTCGAGCTCCCGGCCGCGCTTCCCGGCCTGTTCACAGGGATGAAGATCGCCGTCGTGTTCGCCCCCATCGGCGCCGTGTTCGCCGAGCAGGCGGGGAGCAACTCGGGGCTCGGCTACCTTTTCCAGCAGGCGATTCCCCAGCTGCTCACCGCGAGGGCGTACGCCGCGGTGTTCATCCTGGCCGCGTTCGCGATCGCCCTGTTCGCCCTGCTGACCCTGGCCGAGCGGCGCCTGCTGCCCTGGGCCTACGAACGACGAGGAGAAAGCCCGTAATGAAACGAATCGTCGGGACGCGAGCCTTCGTGCTCGCCGCCGCGCTCGCTGCCGTCACCACGGTGGGGGCGTGCGGGGAGATCCAGAACCGCACCGCGCCCGGGAAGTCGCGGCCCCTGACGCTCATACTCGACTACTTCCCCAATGCCGACCACGTCGGCATCTACCAGGCGCTCGCCGAGGGGGACTTCACCCGCGCCGGCCTCGACGTGCACGTAGCCGCTCCCTCAGACCCATCGGCACCGCTCAAGGATCTCCTCTCGGGGCGGGCGGACGTCGCCATCTCCTACGAGCCAGAGCTCATGCTCGCACGCAACCAGGGCGAGCCGCTGGCGGCGTTCGGCGCCGTCGTGCAGCAGCCCCTGACCTCGATCGTCTCGGTCGGCTCCGAGCACATCACGAGCGTCGCCAACCTTCGTGGCCACACCGTCGGGTACGCGGGCATCCCCTACCAGCGAGCGTATCTCGACACGATCCTCACCCAGGCCCATGTCCCCATCAGCTCGGTCAAGCTCGTCGACGTCGGCGAGAACCTGGTGCCGGCGATGCTCTCCGGCCAAGTGGCGGCGACGATCGGCGCCTACTGGAACTACGAAGCCATACAGCTCGCCGAGCGGGGCAAGCGCCCGAATGTGATCCGCGTGGGCCAGGTCGGCGTCCCCAGCTACGACGAGCTCGTCCTCGTCGCCACCAAGGCCACGCTCGCGGGCAAGCCGGGCGAGATCCGTGACTTCGTCCAGGCGCTGGGGCGCGGCTACGAGTCGGTGCGGCGCGACCCCCAGACGGCGGTGTCGAACCTCGTGCGCCTGAATCCAGGGCTCGATGCCAAGTTCCAGCTCGCGAGCGTCAAGGCGACGCTGCCGGCGTTCTTCCCCACCGGCACGAACAAGCCGTGGGGATACCAGAACCAGACCGAGTGGAATCACTTCGGGCTGTGGATGCTGCACCACCAGCTGATCTCGAACGTCGCCGCGGTCGTGCAGGCGTCGACCAACGAGTACTTAGCCGGGCAGGGGGTGGGCTAGAGAGCCGGAAGTTCGGCGCCAGCCGAACTTCCAATGGCCCGAAGGGCCACTACTCCTCGAGCCGGCCGATCCGCTGAACGTGCACGAGGAAGGTCCGCGTGCCGCCCACGGGCACCAAGTCGAGCGGCAGTCCCGGTGGCCGCCGGGCGAGTCTGCGCGCCTGGCGCCGGCGGACCATCGCGAGGGTGGCGGCGCCGGCGACAAAGCCCGTGAATGCCGCAGCGGCGGCCTGGACGGCGGGCAGGGCCGCAGTCGCCGGCGGTAGCTCGATCGGGTGCACCTCGGCGAGGACGGGCAGCCCGTCGACGAGCTCCTCGCCCTCCTGCGCCTCAAACGATTGGTCCGTCATCGCCCCTGCATGGTGACAGCGCGAGCAGTCATGTTCAAAGCATCTTCTCGTAGACCCGGTAGCGGCGGACGATCTTGCCCCCCATTCCCTCCATGGCGCGGTTCATCGACTTGTTGGTTTCGAGGATCCACCCCATCTCACCGCCCTTCTGCGGAGTCTTGGCGGCGGACTCGAAGTGAAGCTGGTAGAAGCGCGCCGCGACCCCCGTGTGCTGATACTCGCGCTTGACCCCGAGCGCGAACACGCGGACGCGATCGATATTGCGCCGGTAGTAGAGCGCCTTGGCCCAGCCGCAGGGAAGCAGGCGGCCGCCGAGGTGGCGGAGCACCTGGTTGTAGTCGGGGATGGTCAGGGCAGCGCCGACCGTCTCCCCGTCCTTCTCGGCGGCCCACGCCCAGTTCTCGTCGAGGATCGGCTTTAGGTCCTTGGCGTAGTGGCGGACCTCGGCCTCGCTCAGCGGCACGAACCCCCAGTTGCGCTCCCAGGCGGCGTTGTAGACCTCGAGGAAGCCGTTGATCTCGGCCTCGATGTTCTTCTTGCGCATCGGGCGAACGGTGATCGCGTACTTGCTCTCGACCTCTTCGGCGGCGCGCCAGATCGACTTATGCACGCGCTCGCGGTCATCGATCATGAGGCTCCACATGTACAGGTCCATCGCCTTGGTCAGCCCCGCGCCCTCGAGCAGGGCGGGATAGTAGCGGTGGTGCCAGTTGGTGAGAATGGTCGGCAGCAGGTCGTACCCCTCGATCAGGACGCCGCATTCGTCGTTGGTCGTGAAGTCCATGGGACCGACCATCCGGTCGCGCCTGCGCTCGCGCAGCCAGCGCTCGGCAGTGTCGAGCAGGGCCTGGGCCGCTTCGGGGTCTTCCTCGCATTCAAAGAAGCCGAACAGCCCCCACTCGTGGTGCTGATACTCGTTGAAGTTGCGATCGACGTGGGCGGTGATGCGCCCGACGGCGCGCCCGTCCCGCCAGGCGAGGAAGTACTCGACCTCGGCGTGTTCGAAGAACGGGTTGCGCTCGCGGTCGAAGAACCGGCGCCGCTCGAAGAGCAGCGGGGGGACCCAGTTCGGCTCGTTACGATACAGCCGCCACGGAAGCTTGATGAAGGTGTCGAGGTCGCGTTTTCCTGCGACCGGCCGGACGTCGAGCTCCATTCGAAGGGGAAAGCTATATGCCCACCATGATCGACGTCTTCGCCAAGGCCCGGGAGCACGAGCGCATCGCGCAGCTCAAGGCGGCTCGCGAGATCGACGCTCTCCCGTACTTCCGCGTGCTCGAAGGACCGACGCTGCCCGTCGTCGAGATGGAGGGCAAGCGCCGGATCATGCTCGGCTCGAACAACTACCTGGGCCTGACCGGGGACGAGCGGGTCAAGCAGGGAGCGCTCGACGCCCTCAACCGCTACGGCACCGGGATCACCGGTTCGCGCTTCCTCAACGGCACCCTCGACCTCCACGTCGAGCTCGAGCACGAGCTCGCCGGCTGGCTCGGGACCGAGGCGGCGCTCGTGTTCACCACCGGCCATCAGGCGAACCTCGGTGCGCTCGGCACCATCCTCGGTCCCGGCGACACGGTGATCGTCGACTCGGGAGATCACGCATCGATCCTCGACGGGTGCCTGCTCTCGCGCGCCAAGATCCGCGCCTTCCGCCACAACCGGCTCGACCGCCTCGAAAGGACCCTGGAGAAGGCCGCGGCCGACGGCGGGGGCGTCCTCGTCGTCGTCGATGGGGTCTTCTCGACCGAGGGCGACGTCGCTCCGCTTCCGGAGATCGCCGGTCTCTGCAGCCGCTTCGGCGCCCGGCTGATGGTGGACGAGGCTCACGCCCTCGGCGTGCTCGGAGCCCGCGGCGCGGGCGCCACGGAGCTGCTCGGGGTCGAGGACCGCGTCGACCTGCGGATGGCGACGTTCTCGAAGTCGCTGGCGTCGTGCGGCGGCGTGATCGCGGGCCCCGCGGACGTGGTCGAGTTCCTGCGCATCCAGTCGCGGCCGTTCATCTTCACCGCCTCGGGTGTCCCCGCCGCGGTGGGCGCCGCGCTGGCCGCCGTGCGCATCTGCCGCTCGGACGAAGGGCGCGGGCTGTTCGCCCGGGTGCTCGAGAACGCGCGCTACCTGCACCGCGGCCTCAGCGAGCTCGGTTTCCGGGTCGTCGCGCCAACGCGCCTGGCCGACGGAACCGAGGTCGTCACCCCGGTGGTGCCCGTCGTCGTCGGCGACGACTGGAAGGCAGTGTTCCTGTGGAAGGCACTGTACGAGAACGGCGTCTACGTCAACGTCATGATCCATCCCGCCGTGCCGCCCTCGGGGGCGCTCCTGCGCACAAGTGTCATGGCCACCCACGACCGCGAGACCCTCGACCGCGCCCTCGCCACCTTCGCGGAGGCCAAGCGCGCATTCGAGTCAGAGCACGGACCACTACTGGCGGCTGACCCATAGCCGGTCGAGCAAGGCCCGCACTTGTCCAGATAAGCACAAAGTCTGGCGGCCACGAAAAAGGCGCTCTGAGCGTACGAGTTGACGTCCGTTGCATTGCCGTGGGCGCCCTTCTCACGTAGCGTCATCACTTCGCCGGACGGTGGTCGGCGGGGCTGAACGAAGGTAGCGAGGAGCAGGGTACGCCGCCAGCGTTAGCCACGACATCAGCGAGAACCGTCGGCGACCAACAACAACGAACCGTCACGCGACGCCCGCCTGGGCGGCCGCGTAGCGATCGCCTGCTGACAATAGTGCCCGCCGCGGCGGGTACCGATGCCGGGAGAGAGAACCGAATGACGGAGACGGCAACGACTAGCCAGGACCCGCAACGCCGGCGCGCCCTGGAGCGGGCCAACCAAGTGAGGCTCGCACGAGCAGAGCTCAAGCGCCGGATCGCGGAGGGCGAAGTGCCCGCCGCGAGCATCATCCTCGATGCCCCGTGGGAGGTGAGCAGCTGGCCGGTGGGGGATCTGCTCATGAGCCAGCGCCGCTGGGGGAGCACGCGCTGTCAGAAGTGCCTTCGAGGCCTGGAGATCTCGGAGACCAAGCAGATCGGAACCCTTACCGAGCGCCAGCGGGTCGCGCTGGCGGCTCGCCTCGACGCGCTAGCGCGGGCTGCTTGCTCGCCGCGCGCGATGGCATTGGTGCCGGCCTGACGCTGGGAGCCGCTCCGTCCGCGTATCGGCGCAGGCGGAC
>JALYZL010000550.1 GCA_030948875.1 Actinomycetota bacterium | reverse complement strand
CTCCAGCCCCGCCTCGGTGAGCGCTCGGTCGCATTCGACCATCGCCACCTTCATGATGTCGGCCGCGGTCCCCTGGATGACCATGTTGACCGCGAAGCGCTCCCCCTGCTTGCGCAGCTCCCACCGCCGGGCGCGCAGCTCGGGCACCTGACGGCGTCGGCCGAAGAGGGTTGAGACGTAACCGTGCTCGGTGCCCTGCGCGATCGTCGCCTCGATGAACCGCTGCACAGCCGGGAAGCCCTCCATGTAACGCGTGATGAACTCGTCGGCCTCGGACTGGGCGATTCCGAGCCGGTCGGCCATCCCGTAGGCCGAAAGGCCGTAGACGATGCCGTAGTTGATCATCTTGGACTTCGAGCGCATGCCGGGATCGATCTGAGCGGGCGCGACCCCGAAGACCCGGCAGGCGGTGGCCGTGTGCACGTCCTCGCCGCGCCGGAAGATCTCCTTGAGGACGTCCTCGCCGGCGATGTGCGCGAGCAGCCGCAGCTCGACCTGGGAGTAGTCGGCGGAGACGAGCAGGTGGCCCGGCTCGGCGATGAAGCAGGCCCGGATCTCGCGTCCGAGCGCAGTGCGAATGGGGATGTTCTGCAGGTTGGGATTGTTGGAGGACAGCCGCCCGGTGGTGGCCGCGGTCTGGTTGAAGGTTGTGTGCAGGCGGCTGTGCGCGTCGACGAGCAGCGGCAGCGCATCGAGGTATGTCTGCGCGAGCTTGGTCAGCTCCCGCCAGCGCTCGATCCGCGGGATGATCGGATGCTCGTCACGGATCGCCTGCAGGACCCGGGCGTCGGTCGAATAGCCGGTCTTGCCGCGACGCTTGCGCGACAGTCCGAGCTTGCCGAACAGAACCTCCTCCAGCTGTCGAGGCGACCCGAGCGTGAACTCCTCACCGGCCAGGTCGTAGATCTCGCGCTCGAGCGCGTCGGCTTCGGTCTTGACCCGCTCGGAGATGCCCGTCAGCGCCTCGGTGTCGAGCTTGACCCCGGCGAGCTCCATGGCGCGCAGGATGCGGACGATCGGGAGTTCGACGGTCTGCAGCAGGTCCGTGAGGCCGCGGCCGCGGATCTCCTCGCGCTGCCAGTCGGCGAGCCCGGCGACCAGGCGCGCATCACTGCCTGCCTCGTCCTCGATGTCGGTGGCCAGGCCCCGTTCCTCGCAGAGCTCGCGGAACGGGTAGGCCCGGCGCGCGGGTTCGAGCAGGTAGGCGGCGACCTCGGTGTCGTGGACCAGGCGGGCGGGCACCAGCCCGAGCGCCTTGGCGTCGTGGGCGACCACGGGACGATCGCCGATGGCCCGCACGAGATCTTCGGGCCGCGGCGCGTCCCCGGTGAGCAGTCGCTGCGAACCCGCGTGGTAGACCGCAAAGCGCCACTCGGGCTGCTCGCCGAAGAGCGCGCCCTCGGGCGTCTCGGGGGCGCGGACGGTGACGGCAACCTCGCCCTCGGGCAGGACGCCCGCGTCCTGCACCGAGCCCGGCACGAGCGTAGCGGTGAGCGTCGTCTCCGCCTGCGGAGGCGGCGCGGCACCGTCAGCCGAGCCCAGGGCCTCCTCGAGACGGCGCAGCGGATCACGCAGCTCGAATTCGCGGAAGACCTCACGCAGCCGCGAGCGATCGGGCTCCGCAGACACGTAGCTGGTCACGTCGATGTCCACCGGGATGTCGCGCTTGGCGGTCGCCAGCTGCTTGGAGAGCCGGGCGTCATCGGCATGGTTCTTGAGGTTCTCCTTGCGCTTGGCGCCGCTGATCTCGTCGATGCTCTCAAGCACCGACTCCAGCGTGCCGAAGCGCTGCAGCAGATCGGCGGCGGTCTTGTCCCCGATCCCGGGGACGCCGGGGATGTTGTCGCTTGTGTCTCCCTTGAGGCCGATGAAGTCAGGGACGAGCTCGGGCGGGATCCCGTAGCGATCGATCACGCCCTCGCGGTCGTAGACGCGGGTGTCGGTGATGCCGCGCGAGGTGGTCATGATCCGCACGCGGTCATCGACAAGCTGGTAGGCGTCGCGGTCCCCGGTCACCACCATCACGTCGACCGGGGGCTCGGACGTCTTGGCCCGCTCGGCGATCGAGGCGATCACGTCGTCTGCCTCGAACCCGTCGACGTGCAGGTTGCGGTAGCCAAAGGCATCGACGAGTGGCGCCAGGTGAGGCCACTGCTCCTTGAGCAGATCCGGTCGGCTGGAGCGCTGGGCCTTGTACTCAGAGTAGACCTCCTTGCGACCGCTCGAGCCGGCGTCCCAGACGACGACGGTCGCCTTGGGTCCGTAGTCGGTGAGAATCTTGACCAGCATCGAGGCGAAGCCGAAGATGGCGTTTGTCGGCACCCCGGTCGAGGTCGCGATCGACTCCGGGAGGGCGAAGAACGCGCGGTAGGCGAGGCTGTTGCCGTCGATCAGGAAGAGCTCATCGGCCATCTCCGCCTGAGCCTATCTCGCTGCTCGGGCCGGCCCTCGCGGCGCGCCCGCCGCGGGATGTCTGACGGAGCGGTGACCGGCGGCATAAAATGGCCGCCGGTATGGCCCCCACCCCGTCCGCACAGTACAGCCTGACCCTCCGGGTGGAGATCGATCACCTCCCCGGCATGCTCGGCAAGGTGGCGAGCGCGATCGGGACCGCCGGCGGCACGATCGGTGCCGTCGACCTGGTGGTCGTCGAGGATGTGCACACCGTGCGCGATATCACCGTCGCGACGGGGGATGCCGCTGACTGGCCCCGGCTGACCGATGCCGTCAACGCGGTCCCGGGCGCCCACGTGCTCGACGCCACCGACCGCACGTTCATGCTCCACATCGGGGGCAAGATCGAGATGCGCAACAAGAGCCCGCTCAAATCCCGGGACGACCTCTCAATGGCGTACACGCCCGGCGTCGCCCGTGTCTGCTCGGCCATCTACGAAGACCCCGACAAGGCCTTTCAGTACACGATCAAGCGCAACACGGTCGCGGTTGTCTCCGACGGTTCTGCGGTGCTCGGCCTGGGCAACATCGGCCCCCGGGCGGCGATGCCCGTGATGGAGGGCAAGGCGATGCTGTTCAAGGAGTTTGCCGGCGTCGACGCCTTCCCGATCTGTCTCGACACCCAAGACGTCGACGAGATCGTCGCCACCGTCACGGCGATCGCCCCCGCATTTGGGGGTATCAACCTCGAGGACATCTCGGCTCCGCGCTGCTTTGCCATCGAGGATCGACTCAAGGCCGAGCTCGACATCCCCGTCTTTCACGATGACCAGCACGGCACCGCGGTCGTCGTACTCGCCGCATTGCTCAACGCGCTGACCCTGACCGAACAGCGGATCGAGGACATCCGCGTCGTGGTCCTCGGCCTGGGCGCGGCGGGGATCGCGGTCTCCAAGATCCTACTCGAGGCCGGGGTGCGCCATATCATCGGCTGCGACTCGCAGGGCGCGGTCCACGCCGGGCGGCCCGACTTCCTGGACGGTTCGATGCCAGCGGTCAAGCGAGCGTTCGCGCAGGCGACCAACCTCGAGCTCCGCTCCGGCAGCCCGGTGGATGTGCTCGAGGGCGCAGACCTGCTGATCGGCCTCTCCGGCGCGCGCGTCGTGCCCCCCTCGGCACTGGCGCGCATGAACCCAGATCCGATCGTGTTCGCGATGGCCAATCCCAACCCGGAGGTCTCGCCCGAGGAGGCGCTGCCGCTTGTGCGAATCCTCGCCACCGGCCGCTCGGACTACCCCAACCAGATCAACAACGTGCTCTGCTTCCCCGGGATCTTCCGAGGCGCGTTGGACGTCCGCGCCACCGAGATCACCGAAACGATGAAGACCGCGGCGGCCCGGGCGATCGCTGACATTGTCTCCACCGACGAGCTGCGGGAGGACTACATCATCCCGTCGGTGTTCAACCGCGAGGTCGTCGGAGCGGTGGCGCAGGCGGTCGCGGACGAGGCTCGTGATAGCGGCACCGCTGAGGCGGGGATCGAGATGGGGTTCGCGGCCACCGAGGAGATGCGGATCCCCGGACGCTAGGGCCGGGGCTCAGCCCTCAGCGGGCGGCAGCGGCGGGCCGGACTCGGGCGCCGACGGACGTGCCCCCGGCTCCGCGCCCGGGCGCCGCCGCCGTGGCAATGGCCCCTCGCGCTTCCAGGTTGAGCCGGGGCGGGCCGGCAGGAGCAGGACGATGAAGAACCCGACGAAGGTCAGCACGAGCCCGAAGGTGAGCCCGACGCGCTCGGTGTAGCCCTTGCGCTCAGACAGCCAGGCCGCGCCGGCCGCCGAGAGGAGCCAGATAAAGAGCAGGTAGAGCACCTTGCCCCCGATCGCGCCGGTGGTGGCGGAGAGGATCACCGGGCCACCCCCGAGCCGGGAGCCATCGGACGCACCATCTCAGGTCCCCAGGTAGGCACGCTGAACCTCGGGGTCGTTTCGCAGCTGGTCAGAGTCGTCGGCGAGCACGACGCGCCCGGTTTCGAGCACGTACCCGCGGCCCGAGACATCCAGGGCGTAGTTGGCGTTCTGCTCGACGAGCAGGATCGTCACCC
>JALYZL010000549.1 GCA_030948875.1 Actinomycetota bacterium | reverse complement strand
GTGTCTGCCAGCGAGCCCTCGACTCCCCCGAGGGTGTTGGATACGCCGACCAGCGCGCTCGAGATCGTGCCCAGCATGCCTGCGGTGCTCACGAGCGAGTTCGACGTGTTGACCAACGAGCCCGATGTGTTGACCAGCGAGTTCGTGGTGTCCACGAGCGAGGTCTGGACCTGGCCAAGCGAGCCGTGAATCGCGTTCAGGGCCCCAAGGATGGCGACTCCCTGAGCGGGGATCGGCTTGAGCGCCGTGTCGATGCTCGTCAAGTTCGTGTTGATCTCGTGGATATAACCCGGCAGCGGGTTGGCATCGCTACCGATTCCCGTGACCGAGGCGTTGGCGGAATGCAGGCCCGTGTTGATCGACTTAAGGTTGCTCACGATGCCGATGAGGAACCCGATGACGACGATCACCACCAGTACGAGAGTGGTGATCCAGAGCCACAGCCACCTGACGAACGTCGGGTGGGGCGGTGCTCCAGTAGCCGGTCGACTACCGACAGGCCTGGCGAATGTAGAAGCTGCCTCCATGTGGCCAAGCCCTCCTAGAACAGTGCGTTGACGAGTTGCTGGACGCCACTCAGCGCGTTAGCCGGTGTGGCGGGAGTCGTTTGCGTTCCCTGCGGTGCGCTCGGCGTGCTCTGGCTACTGGGCGCGGATCCCTGGACGCTCGGCGCGCCGCTGGCGGCGGGAGCCGGCGACGCAGATGGCGATGGCGCCGCGGTCGGGGAATTCTGACGCGGCGCATTAAGCGTCTTCAGACGCGCGGTCGCTTTCGAGCTCAGCCGCCGAGTCTGGGTCGCCGCGAACCCTTGGCACTGGTTATCGCCGCTCTGGGAACCCTTCACCTTGACGTCGATGCAGGCCGCGTTGGTCCGGATCATCAGCGAGGTCGCCAGGATGTTCGCGGATCCCCCCTTGATGCTTGACGCGGTCACGATCGCCTCGTCTGCGGCGCTGTTGATCCCGCGGACGTCGTGATTGATCACACCCGCGATGTTGAGGATCGAGCCCGCCTCGTTGTTGATCGTGGTCGCGCTCGAGTTGATGCTCACGGCGCTGTTCTTGATCGCGCCGGCGCTGCCGTTGATCTTGCCCGCGGTCGAGCTGATCGCGCCCGCGGTCGAGGCGATGGCGCCCGCGGTCGAGTCGATGTTGCCCGCGTCGCTGCCGATGGCCTGCGCCGTCGAGTTGATCGTCCCGGCCGTCGAGTTGATCGTCTGGGCGGTCCCGAGGATCGTTGTCGCGCTCCCGTTGATCGAGCTCGCTTCGGTGTTGATGCCGCCCGCGGTGTTGACGATTCCGGCGAGCTCGCCCTGCAGCGGCTTCGCAGAATGCAAGATCGAAAGCGCCAGCTGGTTCGTGCGGTAGAGTTCCATCACTGACTTGGTGTCAGCGTTGATGCCCGTCGCCGAGTGGGCGATGTTCTGAGCCTTGCCGTTGATCGACTGAGCGGTCGAGACCGTCTCAGCCAGCAACACCGCAGCGATCGCGACGGCCGCTAGGACGCCGACAAGCACCAGGATGCTCACACCGGTAAACCGCCTCATTCCTTCTCCTCCCGCAGGTTCGCGGCCCGCTGCCGAATGACCGGGCGGCAGTATATGCGCAACTGTCGACGTCACGCAACCCCGAACGTCGCGAAGCCGCGTCGCGGCGTCCTGGGCGAGGCCCCGCGGGGCCGGTCGACAGGCGCTTTCGGGGCGCCGGAACGTCCCCTACGGCTATCCGGATCAGGGCTTCTACGGATCTAACGCCCCGGTGGTTCACGTCTGAGGAGGGGCTCGGCGCTCCTCGGCACGAATTCGTCTCACGGCCCGGCCCTGGCGGCCACAGTAGACTGCAGGTGCGAGTGCCCGAGCGCTCAGCTACGCGCGCGCATTCTCGCCGCCAAGGCTCTCGCCGCCGCCTTGGACCTGGTTCATCTCTCGCTGAGTTACGTCTGTCCATACCCCGCTCAGCGCGCTTGCAGTTCCTCCAGCTGACGCTCGTGACCGTCGAGCTCCGAGAGCGCCCGCAGCAGGGTCTCTTCGTACTCGTCGTAGCTGCGGAACGGTCGCAGCCACGCCCATCCGCCACGCTCCCCGAGCTCGGTCGTGCGGTCGCGCTCGCCGGTGTTCCGGCGCTTGCGGGAGCGCGGAGGCGCTGCCGGCACGTCGAGAGTGCTCGGACGGGCAGCCGGCACGTCCAGCGAGCTTGGAAGCGCATCTCGGACGTCGGCCGGGGCGCGCCCGGACTTGGTGCGCTCGTATTCGGCGATCACGTCGGAAAGCGGCATCTGCGTCACGGCGGTTTCCTGCAAGATGCTCGCCTCGAGCATCGATGTCAGCGCCAGCAGCTGACGCTTCGTGGCCGTATGCGAAGACCCACTCGCTTCCGCGTAGCGATCCCACGCGCGCGCCGCCTGCTGCGCGTATTCGACGCTTGCTTTGCTCACGGTCTTCCAGGGGAGGTGGACGTCGGCCGCCACCATCGGGCAGACCCCGCCGAAAGCGTCAGCATGCGCTCCGGCGATGATCCGCTGGCCCTTGATGCCGTCGAGCACCGCCTCACGGACGTGTAGCGGCAGTCGATCGATCGTCGCCCTAAGTTCCTGAGCGGGTCCGCGCCTCTGTATCACCGCAAGCATCTCCTGCCTCGTTGTCCGGAAGCCACAACGTATCGGCGCGGGTGGCCAGCGTCAACGGGATGACAGCGGTCTTGCAGCCAAAGGGCTTGCATCGGTCCTGTCGACGTGCTGCTGTTGATCAGCCCGATCGCGCCCGAGTGGCGAGCCTCGATCGTTGCGATCGTTTCCGCCGCGATCAGGTGCCCTGGGTTCTTGATGTTCCCCGCCTGCCCGAGATGCGCCCCGCTGGGCGGGGCGCGGAAACGCTGTCCGGTCAATGCGGCGGGGTGAGCGGAGCCTTCGAAGACTCGGACTGCTCGAAGTCCAGCCGCAGCCTGCTCAGGCCGAGCCGGATGCGCCCCTTTACGGTCCCAAACGGCACCCCAAGCCGTTCCGCGATCTCGGTGTGGGTCAGCTCGCCGTAATAGGCGAGCGTGATCGCCTCGCATTGTGCCTTCGGAAGCGCGGCTAGCGCGCTTCGCACGCGGTGTGCGTCGACACGTAGGACAGCTCGGTCGCTGACGTCGCCCGGTGCGGGCAGGATGGCGAGCACCTCATCGCTTGCGCGTCGGGCGCCGTGTCTTGCTTGGACGCGGGCGACGTCGATCGCTCGGCTGAGCACCACCATCAGTAGCCACGCCGCCACGGTGCCGCGTTGCGATCGGTAGCTCATACGGTTCTTGAAGATCGAGACGAACGCCTCCTGGACGGCGTCCTCTGCCGCGCCGGAGTCGCGGCAGACCGACCGCGCGATCCGGAACGCCCGCGCCGAGTAGCGGACGTAGAGCTCGCCGAATGCGTCGGCGCTACCAGCGCCGACCGCCTCCATCAGGTCGGCGTCCGAAAGCGCAACCGGGTTACGTCGCGCTAACGCACGAACCGGGCTCACGCAACTCTCCTCGTCAGGTCCAGAGAATGACGGGCTTCGCAGCAACCGCTGTCGGGATACAACGCCGCGCTCGGCGAGCCGCCCACCCACATTGCATCCTAGATGCCGGCGTTCTAGACATCTCCTCGACTCCTGTACGGCAACTATTGACACGGGCCAGTGGTGCAGCCAACTTTGTGGCCGTCACCGTGAGCCGATAACGCAGGCGCAAGCCACGAAGCGCGGCCGACGGCCACTGCTCCAAGGTCGCTGTATCGACACTTATACCGCCCGCCCGCCCGCCCGCCGGGGATTTCTAATCGCACCCTAACCTCGAAGCGCCGATAGTGGCGCGAGGGTGAACCCGGGCTGCTCTGCGGGGTGAGGGGGGGCGGGTGAGGTCGCTGGCGGGAGGTGCGACCGCGGATTGCCATCGATGGGATCGCTCGTTCGTGTGCGGGAACGGTTTTCGGCTGGCGAAACGTCCGGCTGCGGCTGTCTGTCGTGGGCAGCAAAGCCGCGGCGGCCCGGGGTGTTTCACCCGAGCGCCGGCTTCGCGCGCACGTGCGTGAACGAGAGCACGAGCCAGGTCTGGTTGTGCGGGCCGCGATGTCGTTGCCGTCCTGGTCGGTGAGGAAGCACGGGTACCGGTGCCGTGCTCGTCGAAGATCTGAAACTGCGCGCCGGGATGTGGCCGTTCGCGGGCGGCAGATGAGCGGGGAGCCTTCGGGCCAGGAAGACAACGTAGCCGACGGCGCGGCGTCGGCGTCAACGGACTGACAGCAGACTTGCAGGAGGAGGGCCCGGAGGAGAACTTGGTCGACGGCACCGCCTCGACGACCCTTGATCCGGACGACGGCGAACTGATCGACACGACGGGCAAGCGCGTATACGATAGGCGGGACCCGCAGCAACGTATGGTTCACTGGCGCTCGACACCGGCGCACCGTCCTCACCACGCGAAACGCAATACATCGGGAGGAGATTTCTATGAGTTTCTCACGCACGGCGGGATCCAGCCCAAGCTACGGGCCATCGGGATCGAAGTCGAACAT
>JALYZL010000535.1 GCA_030948875.1 Actinomycetota bacterium | reverse complement strand
GTCCGGAAAGACCATGGGCTCCGTCAGAGAGCCGCCGGTCACCGAGAAGATGTCACGCCGATGTGACGTTTCTCGCAGAAGGCCCGTCCGCCCACCCGGTTAGCCTGCCGCATCGTGCGCCTGATCGTCGCCCGCTGCGAAGTTCGCTACACCGGCCGCCTGAGTGCGCTGCTGCCCGATGCGCTGCGGCTGCTGATGGTCAAGGCCGACGGGTCGGTGCTCGTGCACGCAGATGCGGGCGGCTACAAGCCCCTGAACTGGATGACCCCTCCGACGGTGATCGAGGAGTCGGAGGGGCTGATTGTCGTGCGCAAGCGGATGGGGGCGAGCGAGGACCGGCTGGAGATCGTGATCTCTGAGGTGCTCTCGGATGTGACGCACGAGATGGGATCGCCGGGCGAGGCCGGGGGGCTCGAGAAGGACGGGGTGGAGGCCCACCTCCAGGAGCTGCTCGCCGAGCGTCCCGAGTGGTGTGGCGAGGGGTTCCGGCTTGTGCGTCGGGAATGGCCGACGGACATTGGGCCGGTCGACCTGATGTGCCGCGACGACGAGGAGGAATGGGTCGCGGTCGAGATCAAGCGGGTGGCCGGGATCGAGGCGGTCGAGCAGTTGGCGCGCTATCTCGAGCGGATCCGGCTCGACCCGGCCCTGGCCTCGTGCCGCGGCGTCCTGGCGGCGCAGACGATCAAGCCGCAGGCGCGGGTGCTGGCGGAGGCGCGGGGGATCGCCTCGATCGAAGTCGATCTCGCCGTTCTCCGCGGCGAGCGCGAGCCGGAACTGAGACTGTTCGCGGCCTGAGCGCCTCGCCGCGCAGCGGCCTCGCCTCGTCTGCGATCTACCGCTGCCGCGACGGGGCTGACCACTTCGCCGCCACCGACCGCGATTGCGAGGGGCAGGTGCCGAGGGCCTGCTCGGCTACGCGTTGCAGTCGGGGCTCGCTAGCTGCTGGCAGGTCATTCGGTGGCCGATGGGGGCGACCGGATCACGCTGTTGGGCGGATCGGTCCGGCATCGGCCTAGCTAGTCCTCGTCCTCGCCCGGAGCCGGGCCCCATGCGGTGGCCACGAGCGACCGCGGCCCGCCGTGGTCGCGGTGCTCGCACAAATAGATGCCCTGCCAGGTGCCGAGCGCAAGGCGCCCTCCGGCGATCGGCAGGGTCAACGACGGGCCGAGCAGCGCGGCCTTGATGTGGGCGGGCATGTCGTCGGGGCCTTCGAGCGTGTGGGTCCAGTACCGCGCGCGCTCGGGGACTGCCTCGTTGAACCACGTCTCGAAGTCGCCGCGCACGTCTGGTGAGGCGTTCTCATTTAGCGCCAGCGAGGCCGAGGTGTGTTGGATGAGCAGGTGCAGCATCCCGACCTCGAGCGACCTCAGCTCGGGCAGTCCTTCGAGCACCTCCCCGGTCACCAGGTGGAACCCACGCGGTCGCGCCGCGAGCTGGAACTGTCGCTGGAGCCACACGACGGGGAGCCTAGTCGGGCAGGCGAACGACGCGTACCTCCACGCGCTCGCCCCGGAAGGGAACGCCCTCGGCTTCGAGCAGCGCCCGCTGGCGCGCTCCCTGGGTGAGTGACCCGTCGGATCGCACGATCCGGTGCCAGGGCACGTCGGGATCAGAGCACGCGCGGAGGACGGCGCCCGCGAGCCTCGGCGCGCCCGGGGAGACGTCGCCGTAGGTGCGCACGAAGCCGGGGGGCGTCGACCGCGCTCGGTCGATGATGGCCCGCGCGCGCTCGGCGTTCACTGCGCGCAGGCTATTGCCTCCCACGGGCGCCGACCCGCTTGGTAGCGTCGCCGCTTCGACGTGCCCGAGCAAACGATCTCAGCGGCGCCGGCCCCGGAGGGCCCAGCTGCCGTGAAAGCCCCTCGTCGCCGGTGGGCCTCCCCTTTCCCGGCGCTGATCGTGATCGTGGCCGTGCTCGCGCTCGCGCTGCTCGTCGTACTCCTCACGCGGATGCGGCCAGCGTACGACGCCTACGGCTGGCTCGTCTGGGGGCATCAGACCCTCCACGGCAATCTCAACACTGACGGAGCACCGTCGTGGAAGGCGCTGGCCTACGTGTTCACCCTCCCCTACGCGCTCGCGGGGCGGGGCGCGATCGAGCTGTGGATGGTCACCGCGGTCGCGGCCGCCCTGAGCGCGGCGCTGTTCGCCGCCCGCATCGCCTACCGGCTCACCGGCCCGTCCCCGGGCCGCCCCTACGCCCCGGTGGTGGCGGCGGTGCTCGCTGGCCTCGGCGTGCTGGGGATCAGCGGCTACTCGCACCTGGCCCTGATCGCCAGCTCGGACCCGATGGTCGTCGCCCTTCTCCTGGCCGCCATCGACGCTCATCTCGCCCAGCGCCAGCGCCTGGCCTTCGTGCTCCTCGTGCTCGCTTCGCTCGGGCGCCCGGAGACGTGGCCGCTGCTTGTCCTCTACGCGGCGTGGGCGTGGCGCGCGGTCCCGGGTAGCCGGATGCTCGTCCTCGCCGGCCTCGCCCTGATCCCGGCGCTCACCTTCGGCATCCCCGCGCTCACGTCAAAGAGCTGGATGAGCGCGGCCCACCTCGATCTGCACTCCCCCAATGCCCTGCGCGGCAACAAGATCACCGGCGTACTCGGCCGCCTGCGCAGCCTGTACGAGGTTCCCATGTGGGTGGCGGCGGGGTGTGCGCTCGTGCTCGCGGTCGCCCGGCGCGATCGCGTTGCCCAGGTGCTCGCGGGCGCGGCGGCCCTGTGGGTGATCGCCGAGATCGCCTTCGCGTATCACGGGTTCTCGGCCGTCTCGCGCTATCTGATCGAGCCCGCCGCGGTCATGGTCGTCCTCGTCGGGGCCGCCGTGGGCTGGGTCCTCGCCGGCACCTCGCGCTGGCCCCTCCTGTCCAGCGGGGCCGGGCTCGTCGCCGTGGCGATCCTCGTGGCGGTGCTCGTCCCCGCTGCCGCGCTGCGCGTGCGGACCGTGCGCGGCGAGATTCACGACGCCCACACCTTCGCCGCCCAGGACGACTCGCTGGAGGCGGTGATCGCTCGCGACGGCGGCGCCGCGCACGTCCTCGCCTGCGGCCAGCCGGTGACCGACGTCGGCCACCAGAGCGTGCTGGCCTGGGACACCGGGCTGAACGTCGGCAAGGTCGGCTACAAGCCCGGTAAGGAGATCAATCTCGGGATTCCCATCGTGGTCTTCCACTCCTACCACAATGGCTGGCAGGTCCGCCCCATCCACACCGTCGCCTCCGAGAGCGCCACCTGCGCGCGCTTGAAGACGCTCTAGCGCTCGCCCGGCAGCTTCCGCGGATACTGCGACACCGGCTGGCTGAGGTCGAGCGCGGTGGAGACGATGCGGCCCTGCTCCTTGGCGTGGGCGACGGGGTAGCCCTCGCCCGAGGCGGCGCGCTCGGGCCGCCCGATGTAGCCGAAATGGAGCGAGTCCGGGATCACCTGGAGCAGGCGCGGCGCCATGTACATGCGGGCGCCCATGTTGCGTGGCTCCTCCTGGGCCCACACGAGCTCCTCGAGCTTGGGATAGCTGCCGAGCAGCGCGAGGATCTCGCCCAGCGGGAACGGATAGAGGAGCTCGATCCGCCCGATGGCCACGCCCGGGTTGTCCTCGCGCGCCGCGTGTCCGATGAGGTCGTAGTAGACCTTGCCCGAGCACAGCACGAGGCGGGTGACCTGCTCGGGATCGATGCCGGGCTCGGCGAGCACGGGGCAGAACTGGCCGCCGGCGAGCTCGTCGATGCTGCTCTGCGCCTGAGGGAGGCGCAAGAGGCTCTTGGGCGTCATCAGGAACAGCGGTCGCTGCTTGGCCACGCGCGCCTGGCGGCGCAGGAGGTGGAAGTACTGCGCGGGTGTGGTGCAGTTGGCGACGCGGATGTTGCCCTCGGCCGCGAGCTGGAGCCAGCGCTCGAGTCGCGCCGAGGAGTGCTCAGGGCCCGACCCCTCGTACCCGTGGGGGAGGAGCAGGGTGAGCCGCGAGGTCTGCCCCCACTTGGCCAGGCCGGGGGTGATGAACTGGTCGATGATCACCTGGGCGCTGTTGACGAAATCGCCGAACTGCGCCTCCCAGAGCACCAGCGTCTCGGGCCCCTCCTGGGCGTAGCCGTACTCGAACCCGACGCACGCCTGCTCCGAGAGCGGGGAGTTGTGGAGCTCCATCGGCGCCAGCGCTCCCGGCAGGTGCTGGATCGGGGAATGCTCCTGGCCTGTCCTCGCGTCGTGGAGGACGAGGTGGCGCTGGCTGAACGTGCCGCGCTCGGCGTCCTGGCCGGTGAGACGGATGGGGATGCCCTCGGTGAGCAGCGAGGCGAAGGCGAGCGCCTCGGCGTGAGCCCAGGTGATCCCCTCGCGCGAGCCATCCGGCGCGGCTCCCAGCGCCTCCCGGCGCTGCTCGAGCTGCTTGATGAGCTTGGGATGGACGGTGAAGCCGTCGGGAACCGAGAGGAGCTCCTCGTTGAGCACCTTCAGACGAGCCGCGGAGACGGCGGTCTGAACCTCCGGGGAGGCGGTGCGGTCGAGCTGGTACTCGCCGGTGTGGTGCTCGAGGCTCTTGGCGGCTGCGATCGCGGCCTTGAGCTTCCGGTGCCCTTCGGTGAGGATCGCCCACACCTCGTCGGTCATCGCCGTGGTCTCCTCCTCGGTGACCACGCCCTGGTCGATGAGCTGGCGGGCGTAGAGCTCGCGCACCGGCTGGTGCTTCTTGATCCGCGCGTACATCTCGGGCTGGGTGTAGGCGGGCTCGTCGGCCTCGTTGTGTCCGAAGCGCCGGTAGCCGATGAGGTCGATGAGGACGTCGTGCCCGAAGCGCTGCCGGAACTCGAAGGCGAGGCGGACGGCGGAGATGCACGCGGCGACGTTGTCGGCGTTGACATGGATGATCGGGACGTCGTAGCCCTTGGCGAGGTCCGAAGCCCAGCGCGTCGAGCGGGCGTCGTCGGGATCGGTGGTGAAGCCGACCTGGTTGTTCTGGATCAGGTGGATCGTCCCGCCCACCGTGTAGCCGTCGAGGGCCTGGAGGTTGAACGTCTCGGCGACGATGCCCTGGCCGGGGAAGGCGGCATCTCCGTGGAGGATCACGTTGACCGCGGCGTTCGTATCAAGGTGGGCGTGGGGCCCCTGGCGCGTGGTCTGCGCCGCCCGCGTAGCCCCGGCCGCCACCGGCGCGACGAACTCGAGGTGGCTCGGGTTCGACTCGAGCCGGACAATCACCGACGCGCCGTTCTGGAGCTGGTAGGAGCCCTGGGCGCCGTGGTGATACTTGACGTCTCCGGTCCCCCCCTGGGGGATGGTGGTGATCGGATCGAGCGTGGATGAGCCCTCGAACTCGGCGAAGATCGTGTCGTAGCGGCGACCCAGATTGTGGGCGAGGACGTTCAGACGGCCGCGATGTGCCATTCCGATAACGACCTCGCGTGCGCCATGACCCGCCGCTAGCTGGATCGTCTCGTCGAGCATGGGGACCGTCATGTCGAGTCCCTCGATGGAGAACTGCTTCTGGCCGAGATAGGCCTTGTGCATGAAGCGCTCGAGCGCGTCGACCTGCGTCAGCCGCCGCAGCAGCACCTTGTGCTCCTCGGTCCTCAGCGGGGCGCGGAATTCACCGGACTCGATCCGCTCGCGCAGCCATAGACGCTGCTCGTGGGAGGCGATGTGCTCGATCTCGTAGGCGATCGGGCCGCAGTAGGTCTCGCTCAGGTGGGGCAGGGCGTCGGCCAGCGTCGCTCCCGGGACGTACATGCGCAGGATGTGGGCGGGGATCTTGGCCATGAGCTCGGGCGTCAGATCGAGCTGATCTGGGTCGAGCGCCGGATCCCCCTCGGGCGGTGAGCCCAGCGGGTCGAGGTTGGCGGCGAGGTGGCCATGGGTCCGGTGCGCTTTGAGCAGCGAGGTGGCCGCCTGGACCGCCCGCAGCAGCTCCTCGTCGGGAGG
>JALYZL010000518.1 GCA_030948875.1 Actinomycetota bacterium | reverse complement strand
GCGATCGATCGCGGCGCGGTGGATCATCACCCGAGCGGCCACTCTCACGCCGGCGGCGGCGAGGCGGCTCGTCCGCCATCACCGCGCTCCGAAGCGGCGGCGCCGAGCGGAGAAGTCGCTCAGGCTCTGCTCGAACGCTTCACGCGAGAAGTCCGGCCACAGCTCGTCGCGGAACACGAGCTCCGAGTACGCGCCCTGCCACAGCAGGTAATTGGAGATCCGTTGCTCGCCGCTGGTGCGGATGATCAGGTCGGGGTCGTGCATGTCGGGCGCGTAGAGGTGGGCGCGGAACTCATCCTCGGTGGTCCCCGTAAAGGTTCGCGCTGCATCGATGATCTCCGCCCGACCTCCGTAATTGAAGGCGACGAAGAGGGTGATCCGGGTGTTCTCCTGCGTCAGGTTCTCGGCCCACTCCATGCGCTCGACGAGGTCGGCCGAGACCGGCGGGGTGCGTCGCCCGAGGAAGCGCATGCGGACCCCCTCGTCGTGGAGCTCGGGCGTCTCGCCGTCGATCCGGCGGGCGAACATCTCCATGATCCCTGCCACCTCGTCGTCAGAGCGGCTCCAGTTCTCGGTCGAGAACGAATACACGGTGAGCTCCTCGAGCCCGAGGCTGACCGCGTCGCGTAGCCGGGCCTTTACCGTGTCGGCGCCGGCCTCATGACCGGCCAGGACCGGCAGGCCGCGGCGCTGCGCCCAGCGTCCGTTGCCGTCGGTGATAATCGCGACGTAGCGGGCCCGGCCGCCCCGTCCGCCGTCCGCGTCGCCGTCCGCCTTTCGCGCTTCATCCCCCGCGAGACCGCTCCGAGCGTCGGCCACGCTAGACCTCGAGGATCTCGGCTTCCTTGTGCGCCAGCAGCTCGTCGAGCTCGGCGATCTTGGCGTCGGTCACCTTCTGGAGCTCGGCTTCGGCGCGGTGCTCTTCGTCTGATCCCGCGTCTCCGGCGTCGCGGAGCTCGCGCAGGTCGTGCATGACGTCGCGGCGGATGTTGCGGATCGCGACGCGCCCCTCCTCGGCGATGTGGCGGACCACCTTGACGAGCTGGCGACGCCGTTCCTCGGTGAGCTCGGGGATGCTCAGGCGGATCATGTTGCCGTCGTTGGACGGCGTCAGGCCGACGTCGGATTCCAGGATCGCCCGCTCGATCGCCTTGATCGAGCTCTTGTCGTAGGGCTGGACCGCGAGCAGGCGGGCTTCGGGCGTAGAGATGGTCGCGAGCTGCCGAAGCGGCGTCGAAGCCCCGTAGTAATCGACCATGATCCGGTCCAGCAGCGCCGGACTGGCGCGTCCCGTCCGGACCGAGCCGAACTCATGTCTCATCGCCTCGACCGATTTCGCCATCCGGTCGCGGCCGTCCTCTATCAGCTCGTCGATGATGGTCATGTCCGCACGAGTGTGCCCACCCGTTCGCCGGACACTATCTTGCCGATGCTCGTCTCGTCGCCCATGTTGAAGACGACGATCGGCAGGTTGTTGTCCATGCACAGGGCGAGGGCGGTGGAATCCATGACCTGGAGCCCTCGCGTGAGCGCGTCCTTGTGGGTGATCTCGGGAATGAACTCGGCCGTCGGGTCGAGCGCCGGGTCCGCCGTGTATACGCCCTCGACACCGTTCTTGGCCATCAGGATGACCTCGGCGTGAATCTCCACCGCGCGGAGCGCCGCCGCCGTGTCGGTGGTGAAGAACGGGTTGCCCGTCCCGGCGGCGAAGATGACGATCCTCCCCTTCTCGAGATGCCTCATGGCCCGGCGGCGGATGTAGGGCTCGGCGACCTCCGAGATGGTGATCGCCGACTGCACCCGGGTCGCGATCCCCTCCTTCTCGAGCGCATCCTGGAGCGCGAGGGCGTTCAGCACGGTCGCGAGCATGC
Organism: Actinomycetota bacterium; assembly: GCA_030948875.1. Lineage (GTDB taxonomy): Bacteria > Actinomycetota > Thermoleophilia > Solirubrobacterales > Solirubrobacteraceae > Palsa-465. Next base: position 1,034 of record JALYZL010000518.1, on the reverse strand, counting down.
CCATGTAGTCACCGGTGGCGCGGTCCATGCCAGCGGCGGCGGCGGCCAGGCCGCGATAGATGTTGCCGCCGCCGACGACGATCGCGACCTCGACTCCGCGCCGCTGCACAGAGGCCACCTGCTGCGCGACCTCATGTACGCGATCGCGATCGGTCCCGTACTCCAGATTTCCCATCAGCGCCTCGCCCGAGAGCTTGATCAGGACGCGCTGGAACGCGGCCGGGCCCGCCGGGTGCTCAGGCGCCGATGGCAAAGCGCGCAAAGCGGCGGATGACGATGTTCTCCCCCATGTCGGAGGCGAGCTTGGCGCGGAGATCCTCGATCGTCTGACCTCCGTACTTGTCCTCGTTCACGTGCTTCTGGCGCAGCAGGACCACGTCGGCGAGCCACTTGTCGACCTTGCCCGACACGATCCGCTCGCGCACGTTCTCAGGCCGGTCGGCCGCTTGCTCGACGGCGATCCGCTCCTCGCGCGCGCGATCCTCGGTGGGGATGTCCTCGTCGGAGACGGCGAGCGGCGCGGCTGCCGCGATATGCAGTGCGAGATCGTGGACGAACGACTTGAAGTCCTCATTGCGGGCCACGAAGTCCGTCTCGCAGTTCACCTCGACGAGCACGCCGATCTGTCCGGTGGTGTGGATGTAGCTGTCGACGACCCCCTCGGTCGCCTCGTTTCCGGCCCGCTTGGCCGCCTGGGCCTCACCGCGCGCGCGCAGGCTCTCGATCGCCACATCTATGTCCCCGGCCGATTCGCGCAGGGCGTTACGGCACGCGAGCATGGGCGCGCCGGTCCGGTCACGCAGTTCCTTGACCTGGGCCGCGGTGACGTCGGCCATCACGCATTCTCCTTCTCAGCTTCGGGCTCGCCGCCGGCGGGCGACGCGGCCGCGGCAGCGGGCTGGGACTCGGGGGTGACGGCGGGCTCGAGCGTCGGCTCGGGGTCAACGGGTGCAGCGGGCTCGGGGTCAACAGCCGCGGCCGGCTCGGGCTCAGCAGTCGTCGGCTCCGGCTCGACAGCAGCCTCGGCCACCGGC
>JALYZL010000468.1 GCA_030948875.1 Actinomycetota bacterium | reverse complement strand
GCCCACGCCACCGCCACCGCCGCCGCCGCTCGTGGTGCCGGTTCCGCCCTTGCCGTAGTCGCCGCCAGCGCCGCCAGCGGAGAGAAGTCCGGTACCCGATCCGCCGCCGCCGCCGTCGCCGCCCTTGGCCCCGTTGCCAGTCTGGGCATCGCCCGCGGTGCCGGTGAGCGACCCGCCGCCGGCACCGGGACCGGCGACAAGGATGAGCCCTGCGCCTGCTCCCTTCTCGCCCGTCCCGAAGCCTGCCCCCCCTCCACCGCCGTCCGTGGCGATGCCGTCACCGGCCGCTCCGCCCGTCGGAGAGGTCGCGGGCTCGACGAAGCCGGCACTGGTAGCGAAGCCGCCACCGCTGTTGGTGCTCGAGGTGGACGCGTCGGCGCCCATTCCGCCCCCGCCCTTTCCCGTGGCGGCGGGCGAACCGCTGGCCGAGCCGCCCTGCGCCGTGTTGCTGGCCAGCGTGACCCCGGAGAGGACCGTCGTCCCCTGGTTGTAGATCGCGCCGCCGGCGCCGAGCCCGCCCCCCCCGCCGCCGGTGCCGCCGGCGCCTCCCAGGGCCAGCCCTCCAGACAGCGTCAAGTTCTGGAGCACGAGCGAGCCCGGCCCCGGCGTCGTCCAGGTCGGTGTCGCAGCGGCGCTCGGGTTGGCGCCGACGAAGAAGAGCCGGAACGGCGGCGTCCCGGAAGCGGTCGAGCGCGAGATCGTGGCGCCGTTCCCGGCGATGGTGATCGAGGACGCGATCGCCGGCAGCGCCGTGGGCCCGAACCAGTTGGCGAGATCCTGCGAGCCGGTGTTCGCGTAGGGCGCGGCGAACGAGTAGTTGCAGCCCGCGGTCAGCGTGATCGTGCCGCCGCCGTTGGCGTCAGCGTTGGCGACGTCGGCCGCCAAGCCCGCCGAGTCGCCAGTCGTTCCCGTACACCCAGCCGTGAGCATCACGCCTGCGGCGGACGCGCTCCCGCCGGTACCGAGCGCGACGAGCAACGAGAACACGGCGACCGCTGCCACAACGAGATGCCGCCGCCGTAGTCCAGGCCCCCACGGCAAGGGCGCGGTCGACCGAGTGTGGTCTCCCTCGATCCGCACGCCCGGCATTATTGGAGCGGGCCAGGTCGCTGTCAAGCGGGACCCCTTAGCGCAAGCCGTCAGTCAGCGCACGAATCGCAGGCGCCCCGGAGCACGACCTCGTGCTCGGACACGGCCAGCGGCACGCGGTCCGAGAGGCGCTCGATGGCGCGCTCGAGCCCCTCGTCGGAGAACGGCTGGAGGCGGCCGCAGTGGTCGCACACCAGGTGGTGATGGTGGCCGCCCCCGTGCCGCACGGGCTCGTAGCGCATCATTCCTCGGCCGATATCGAGCCGCTGGACCATCCCGATCTGCTCGAGCTCCTCGAGGATCCGGTAGATGCTGGCGCGCGAGACTCGCCGCCTCGGCGCCGCCAGCGCAGCCTCGATCTCGAGCGCGGACAGGGCGCAGGACTGCTCGCCCATCAGCGCGAGGACCTCGCGGCGCGCGCCGCCACGGCGATAGCCGGCGCCGGCCAGTCGCGCGAGCGCGCGCTCGACCCATTCGTCTGCGCTGGTGGCGCTCATCGGGACGATTCTAGGAGCCGGAGGTGTCGAGTTCGGCGACGGGGACGCCGGACCGAGCGCCTCCGCTCCGCCGCCACGCCGCCCAAGCGCGCCCAAGGGCGTAGGCGAGGGCGCTGACGGTCCCGACGAAGAACCCAACCGGGTAGTTGGTGGTGTAGGAGAGGGCGATCGCCAGCCATACCGTCCCGAGCGCGATCGCCACCGAGAGCACGATCGCGTGAGCGGGCCGGTCGGTGAACGACCGCGCAGCAGCGGGAGCGCCGATCATCAGGCTGAAGATGAGCAGCGTGCCGACCACGGGCACCGTCATCGTCGTGGCCAGGGCGACGACGACGAGGAAGCACAGCTCCATGCGAAAGCCGCTCACGCCGCGCGCCTCGCCCGCTTCGACGAGCACCGAGGAGAGCATCAGCGGTCGGTAGACCGCGATCACGGCGGCGACGCACGCGACGGCGAGCACCGCGGTCGGGCCGAGCTCGGTGCTGCTGACGCCCAGGACTTCGCCGAAGATCAGCGAGTAGATCTCAGGCGCGTACTCGACGCTCATACTGAGAAACAGCGCCGCGAGACCGAGCATGAAGACGAGCGCAAGAGCGGTGACCACGTCGTGACGGCCGCGCCGGCCGAGCACACCGATGCCGAGCGCCCCGAGCAGGGAGAACACGCCAAGGCCGATAATCGTGCTGATCCCGAGCAGGCTCGCGCCCGCCGCGCCGGCGAGCGCCCCATTGGGCACCGCGTGGGCGACGAAGGCCGAACCGCGGAGCACGGTGAAGAATCCGACCACGCCGGCGACGACGGCGACGATCGTCGCTTCGGTCCACGCGTTGATCATGAAGCCGGAGAACATCGCTCACCTATCTCCGGCCGCGAGCGGTTCGACGATGACGCGCTCGCCGGCGCCGCGCTTGCGGGTGCGCCACAGCTCCGGTACCCCGGAAAGGAGGTAGAGGACGAAGACGATGGTGACCACGAAGAAGCTCACCGGCCAGCCGTGACCCACGGGCGGCCAGTCGTAGCTGTCGTAGGCCAGAACGATTCCCAGCCACGTCGCCCCGATCCCGATCAGGCCCGCGGCGACCATCGCTCGGACGGGGCGCCTCGTTACTCGCAAGGCGGTGGCGGCCGGTCCGATGAGCAGCGCCGTGCTGAGGATCGTCCCGATGGTGAGCGCGGCCAGGGCCACCGAGATCGCCAGCGCCAGGAGGTACAGCGCCCCAACCGCGCGAACCGGGATCCCGCGCGCCGCAGCGAGCTCGGCGCTCACCGAGCTCAGCAGCAGCGGCCGGTAGAGCACCGCCACGATCGTAAGCACGAGGGCGCTCAGCACGATGACCACCGGGACCGTCGAGCTGGCGATGGCGAACATCGACCCGAAGAGGATGGTCACCGTCGCGCCGGTCGTGTTGTGGTAGGTCCCAACGAAGTACAGGAGGAGCGCCGCCAGGCCCAGGGCAGCGCCGAGCACGATGCCGGTCGCCAGATCGCGTCCCCGCGGCCGCTGGATCCCGATCAGCTCCATCGCGGCGGCGGCGACAATCGAGATCGCGACGAAGCCCCAAAGCGGGCCGACACCGACGAGGAAGGCGCTGGATCCGCCGGTGGTCCCGATGTCGCCGAGCGCCTCGCCCGCGAACGACTGCCCCCGCATCACGGTGAACACTCCGACCGCCCCGGCCACGAGCGCCACCAGGGCCCCCACGAGCAGAGCGATCCCCACCGTCGTCGAGTCGAAGAACCCGGGTGAGAAGACCGGCGCCAGGAAGTGGCTCATGGGACGATCTCGACGGCGATCAGAGGACCCTCGTGGCCGTGCGCCCCCTCGGAATCGTCGCCCGGACCGGCGACCACGAGCACCCGGCCGTGAATGTGCAGAACCTCCACCTGACGGCCGTAGAGCTCCGAGAGCACGTCGGTCCTCACGACCTCCTCGGTCGTCCCGCTCGCTGCCCGACCGCCCACGAGGTAGACGATGCGCTCCATGACCGGGAGCAGCGGGTTCATCTCGTGCGCCGAGATGAGGATGGCGATCCCTTGCTCGGACGCGATCCGCGCGAGCAGGGCGACGACCTCCTGTCCACTCGGCAGGTCGAGGTTGGCCAGCGGCTCGTCGAGGAGAAGTAGCTTCGGCCGACTGATGAGCGCGTGGGCGATGAGGACACGCTGCTGCTCGCCGCCCGACAGCGTGCCCACGCGCGCGTCGGCGAACGCTTCCGCGTCAACGGCCGCGAGCATCTCGTCGATCAGCGCGCGGCGCGCGCGCGAAGGGCGCGGGATGCCGAACCGGTGCCCGTCCAGACCCAGGCCGACGAGGTCGCGGGCGCGCAGGGGCATGTCGGGGTCAAGGAGGAACTTCTGCGGGACGTAACCGATCAGGGGGTTGCGGCGCGAACGGGGCTGGCCCGCGACGAGCACCTGTCCGGCCGTGCTCGCCTGCAGCCCGAGGATGACCCTGAACAGGGTGGTCTTGCCCGCCCCGTTGGACCCGATCAGCCCGGTGAACTCGCCGGCGGCGATGCTGAAACTGACGTCCTTGAGGATCTCCCGACCGGACAGGCGGACGCTGACGCCCTCGACCGAGAGCACCTCCTGGCGGTCGCCCGAGCCGTCCTCACCGGTCACAGCTTCTCCGTCGACACGTTGTCGGCGACGGCGCGCTCGAGCGCCTTGACCTCGGCGAGCATCCACGTTTGGTAATTGAAGCCCGGAGTGGGCATCGTCTCGTAGAGCCCCACCACCGGCACGCCGTACTGCTTGGCCTGCTGAAGGATCGACGCGGTGAGGGAGCTCGTGACCTGCCGGTTGTAGAGGAAGGCCTTCACGCGGTGGCCGGAGAGCAGGCTGTTCTCCATCGTCACCGACTGCGGCGCGGGATCGACCCCGTTCATGACGTCGGCCTGTAACGTGAACGGCGTCAGGTTGTTCGCTCCCGCGGCCTGCAGCATGTAGTCACCCACCGGCTCGGTCGTCGCCACGGGGGCGCCTGGATACGTTGCCGCCAAGCGCGCGAGCTCCTGGTACCACGGCTGCAGCGAGTTGTCGAACCGCGCCGCGTTAGCGCGGAAGCACGCCGCGTGCTGAGGTTGGATCTTCGACAGGTCCGCGACCACCGCCTTGACCACCAGCGGCATCGTCGTGGGCTTGTACCAGAGGTGTGGGTTGGGCGTTGAGTCCGGGAGCCCGAGGAGCCTCTGCACGTCGATCACCGTGCGTGAGGAGCTCGGCGACGCCGACTCGATCTTGTTCATGTAGGTGTCGTATCCGACCCCGTTCTGCACGACGAGCCGCGCGGAGCTGACCTCCTGCGCCACGCTCGGGCTGGCCTCATAGCTGTGGGGGTCAGCGGCGGGGTTGCTCTCGATCGCGTTGACCGTCACGTACTTGCCTCCGATCTGCCCGATCACGTTGGCGTACTCATTCTCCGCCCCCACCGCGGCGATCGTCCCGGGCCGCGCACCGCTCCCCGAGCGGCAGCCCGCGATCGTGAGGGTCAGGATCAGCGCAGCGAACAGCGTCACGACGGGACAGCGGATCATGGAAGGGCTCAAGCGAAGTCGCATGCTGGATCGGCGTTGAGGGCAAGCACGTTCCGGCCGAACCGGGGCCGCTCGTCGAGCCGGATCGGTGCTTCGACGTCCAGTCCGCCGAACGCCACGATACCAGATTCTAATACTGCGTCTCGTTATTATCAGCGGCGCTGGCGCGGGCCGGCCCCGGACATAGAGAAGCCCCGCCGGGGCGGGGCTTCTCCTTAGCAGGTCTGTAAGCCGGATTCTGTCGTGAGCAGCCATCCATCTCTGCGACCTACCCGGACCTTGGCGGGCCACCTACGAACGGTCCTGCTTGGCCTAGCATCAGGTGGGGTTTACCTGGCCGCCGCGTCACCGCGACGCCGGTGCGCTCTTACCGCACCAT
>JALYZL010000429.1 GCA_030948875.1 Actinomycetota bacterium | reverse complement strand
CCGGCCGATGGATGCTCCCCAGCAGACCCACCCCGGCGGATGGAAGAACCCGACAGCGATCCGAGGAGACCGTCCCCTTTGCCTTCACCAAGCGATCCTGCTGGGGAGGACCGAAGAAGGTTCGGCGAACCCGCTGCGGGGCAAGGCGCGGCGCAGGTCTGGCGCGGCCCGTCCGCAGCGTCCCCGCGTTGCCCGCTGGACGATCGATAAGCGGGAAGGGAGTGTCCGAGGGATTTGTGTAGGCATGATCGAACTGGAGCGTCATGCCTACTTCAACAAGAAGTTCAACTGGTAGTTCTTTCTCTTCTGCTCAGCACGGGATCGCGTCCGCGTCTCGCGGATGCCTGCGTCTTGTAGGCCGCCGTTGCGACGCCGCTCAGGGCAGCGAACCCAGTGGCGCGAGTGCGTCGAGCGTGGCGGCAAGGTCGGTGTTCGTGGCGAGGCGCTCGAAGTCGGCGTCGTAATGCAGGATCGACGCCGCGTGGTCTTCGGCGACCGCTGCGATCAGATAGTCGAGCGGCGGGACGCCGAGGTGCTGGTGGGCGGCGCGTAGCTGAAGCTGCAGGTCGGTGGCGCGGCGCTCGGCACGCTCGCTGATCCACAACCACGGCAGCTCGCCGGGATCGACCGGTGGCAGGTCGCGACCGGCTCGTGTCTCGAGCAGCAGCGGCGTGCACGCCGCGACGATGCCCCGGCCTACCCATTCCGCGACCTCGCGACGACGGTCCGGATCGAGTTGGGGGCTGCGCAGCCGCCAGAACGCGCTGGCGTCCAGCAGCACCAATGAGCTGCTCACGGATGCCGACTGGCGTAACGGATGCGACCGACCTCCTCGAGGTCGGGCTCCGGACCAGCGCAGAGCCGGTCCACGAATGTCTCCAGCGCATGTGCGTGGGCTCGATCCTGTGCATCGAGCTCGCGCAGCTTCGCCTCCGCGCCGCACATGACAAGCTCGGAGAGCGTCGGAGCGTCCGCGCCCAACCGAGCGCGAAGCGGCTCGAGCGCCGCGGCAAGCGCAGGAGTCTCGGTGATCGCATGTCGAGGATGTGACGTCGGCACAGGAGGAAGTGTAGCACCGTACATCACCATACAGTCGGCGTCCCGGAAGCGGAACCCTGAGCGACAACGCGGCTGAAGGCCAGGCCGCGTCGCGGCGGTCGGAGGTCTCGGTTCCCGTTTACCCCGCCCGTTGAGAATCCCGGGACAGGGGCGCTACACGGGGCGCTCCGTTACTACTGAAAGCTATCTCACCCGCCAGCGGCGCTCGCCCCCGGCGCTCAGAACGCCCCGTGCCGCCCCTCACCCGCGCGGAAGCGCTCGAGCCCGGCGTGAACCTCGGCCAGCGAGCGGGTGCCGTGCTCGAACTCGTTGGCGAGCGCCGCCGCCTCGTCGAGTCCTTCTTGCTCGAGCGCGGATAGGCGGTCCTCGCGCACGCAGGTCTGGGGGAAGCGGGCGAGCTCGTGGGCGAGCGCCTCGGCGGCGGCCCGGCTCTCGCCCACGGGCACGACGCGGTTGACGAGGCCGATGCCCAGCGCCTCGGCCGCGCCGACAGGCCGGCCGGTAAGGATCAGGTCCATCGCCCGGCTCGTCCCGATGAGACGGGGCAGGCGAACGGTGCCACCGTCGATCAGCGGCACCCCCCAGCGACGGCAGAGACGCCGAGCACGGCGCCCTCCTCGGCCACGCGCAGGTCACACCAGAGCGCGAGCTCGAGCCCACCGGCGACGGCGTGGCCCGCGATGGCGGCGATCACCGGCTTGCCGAGACGCAGCCGCGTCGGCCCCATAGGCCCGTCGCCGTCGAGGGCGACGCGGTTCCCGATGTCCGTCCCGGCCGCGTGAAGATCCGCGCCGGCGCAGAACACACCGCCGGTTCCGTGGAGAACCGCGACCGCCGCATCGGGGTCGGCGTCGAAGGCGCAGAACGCGCCGGTGAGCGCCGCAGCGGTCGGGCCGTCGACGGCGTTGCGACGCTCGGGCCGGGAGAGGAGCACGGTGGTCACTGGGCCGTCGCGTTCGATCCGGACCGCGTCCATCACATCCCTTCCGTCACGCGAGCTGAGCGTAGAGCGAACGTGTTGACCAGGAGCTTCATGATCACAGACCGGCGTTCGGCCCGCTAGCGGACTAGCGGACGCGCGTCGTGGGCTCCAGCAGCATCGCTACAGTCTGTCCAGTCTGTCCAGAACAGCGGAGGCGACCATGGCCTGGCAACTGCAAGCAGCCAAACAGCACTTCAGCGAACTCGTTGAGCGCGCTCGTCGCGACGGGCCGCAGGTCGTGACCAAACACGGCAAGGAGGCAGTCGTCGTCGTCGCGGCCGAGGACTACCGACGACTCCGGGGCAATGGCCCCAGCCTGGTGGAATTCATCCGCTCTGCCCCCGACTTCGACGCACTGGAACTCGAGCGCGCCAAAGACCGTGGCCGCCAAGTCGATCTTTGACCTTCCTACTCGACACCAACGCAGACGCGATCCCGCTCAGGCGACGGTGTTTGACAGCTGGCTCGGCGAACTGCGCAAGGGCTTCGCAGACCGTATCCTCGCGATCGACGCCCGCGTCGCAGAGGCAGGGGGGCGGTTGAACGCCGTAGCGACTCGCAACACCGTCGACAGCCTGATCGCCGCCACTGCGGGCATTCACGGACTCACCGTCGTAACCCGCAACACCAGCGATTTCGAAGGCTGCGGCGTACCACTACTCAACCCCTGGCACCCCACGCCCGACACCCATAGCTGACCTGCCTTGCCGGTCGGCTAGCGGCGAGGCCCCGGTCATCGGGCCGGATGCTCGCCGGCGAACAAGGCGGTCCTGGCTTGGGTGAGTTGGTAAACTTCTACCATGCGAATTACCATGGATTCCGTCGGCCGCTTGGTGGTGCCAAAAGCACTCCGTAGCGAGCTGGGGATCACCGGGCCGGCTGAGCTCGAGATCGTCGCTCGTGACGGAGTCATCGAGCTGGCCGTGCCAGTTGCGCCGGCACGCGTCGAAGACCAGCGAGGCGAGCCGGTCATCGTGACCGACAGCCCGATGAAACCGCTGACCGTCGAGGACGTGCGTGCGACGATCAACCGCGTGCGTCGGTGATCGCCCCCGACTCGAGCGTCACCATCGCCGCTGCCGCACCATGGCACGTGGCACACGAAGTGGCGGCGACCGCACTTGCCGCCGAGCCGCCGTCGCTGATCGCCCACGTCGCGTACGAGACCACAGCCGCTATGAGCCGAATGCCCGAAGGCCAGCGCCTCGCCGCGACCGTCGTGGTCGAGTGGCTCGAGCGTCGATTTCAGGACCGCTGGCTCATCCTCCCGGCGAGCGCGACGCGCCGCGCCCTCCAGACGGCGGTCAAACACGGCATCCGCGGCGGCGCTCTCTACGACGCGCTGATCGCGGCAACCGCGGCACACAACAAGCACACGCTTCTGAGCGCCGACCGTCGGGCCGCGCCGGTGTACAGCGCATTCGACGTCGAGGTCGTTTACGTGCTCGCCGAGTGATCGTCGTGTAAGCAAGAGACGGCGGGGTCCATATCCTGATCGGGGCTTGGGTATCTCCCCCGCTGTGATCGCCTCGCGCAGCCCGTCGACGAGACGGCGCGCGTACTCGCGCCGGTAGGCGATCCGCTCGGCGTCGACGAGCGAAATCGACCGGCTCGGCGATCAGCGCCCACGCGAGCCGCGGGCTGCGCAGGGCGCGCTCGGCAAAGGTGAGGAGCACGGCCTGCACCGCCTCCACGCGCGAGCGCGCCGTCGCTCCCCGCGCCGCGGCCTCCATGGCCGCCAGCTCGCGGTCACACACCAGCCGGAAGAGCTCCGCGAACAGCTCGCCCTTCGACGGCCAGTAGCGGTACAGGGTGCCCGAGGCGACGCCGGCGCGCTCGGCGATAGCGATCACCGAGACGACACCGTAGCCCCCCTCCTCGACGAGCTCCTGCGCTGAGCGCAGCAGGCGCTCACGCGTGCCGGACGCGACGGCGCTCACCTCTTCTCAGCCCTTGACGGTCGAGGGGCCGTGATCGCCGAAGGGCTCGTCGCGCTCGCGCACCGCGGTGCGGAACCCCGCCTCCGCGGCGCGCTGCTGGAACGCGTAGCCCTCGCTCGTGTGGCGGGCGATGCCGTCGAACACCGTTCCCAGCACCTGCGTTGTGTGCAGAGCCTGGGCGTAGAGCGATTGGTTGACCAGGAGCTTCATCATCTGCAGCTGATTGACCGGGTTGCCAGCGATCCGGCCGACCAGCACCTCAGCGCGGCGATCGAGCTCGCCGGGGGCGGGCGCCTCGATCGCCCTCATCCACACGAAGCGACGGTCGGATCCCACGGGGCCGTGGGATCGTGGTTGGCGACGATCGTCCCCGGATGCACGGGCGAGCCCTCGGGCGCTTGCGCGCCGGTGTCTTCAGCGTCGAGCTCAGCGCGTTGCCGCGCTCGGGGCGGTCGAGGGTGATGCGTGCCACGCGGTCGTGGACCTCGTAGGCAATGGTCTGGAGCGAAGTCACGCTTGTTGCCGGGAGCGCGGGCGAGAATCGCGGCGAGAATGCGGATTCACTGTAAAGCGAAGCTCGATGTCGGCGGGTATGCGCTCACGCCGGGAGCGCGCGCTCGACGATGACCGCCGCGTCGACCCCCGCCGGCAGCGTCCCGTACGCGTGGCCGCCTTCGCCGCCGAGCCGCGCGGCGCAGAACGCGTCGGCCACCGCGGACGGGGCGTGGCGGACGAGCAGCGACGCCTGGAGCGCCAGTGCGAGATCCTCGACAACTGGCTCTCCTTTCTTAT